>DASZUC010000017.1:0-5163 GCA_035547775.1 Saccharimonadales bacterium (SeqCode)
GACCAGCAAGATTTCCTTTTCGCGGCGACTGCTCTTGGGCTGATACTCAACAATCGCACCCACAGCTATGACGGAGCCCGGCACCATGAGTTCTTGCCACAATTGATGGATGCGCCGCTCCTGTGGCCGCACACCAAGCTCCGGCAATGTGCGATTCGTGGCAATATAGTCGGCTAAGTTGGCGGCCGACCAAATCGACTTAGGCGGAACATAGGCCGGATGATCAGCCGGCCGGTGACTGAAAAAACAACGAGTATTGGTGAGCTGAGCGATGCCCAGCTCATACGAGGCACTTTTGCCGATATAACCTTCAAGGTTCACAAAATAGCTAAAGCCGTTTTCGCCTAAGCGCTTCAGATTGTGCAAATACAACAATTCAATGAGCCGTGGATCTTGACCTTGTTCATCTTCAAATAACGCAAAGCCATCCGGTCCGGAGGTTAGTTCGCCCATTCTGGGCGCCAGAACTTCAATCCCGGCAGCAGTAAATAAGTCTGTAGTCCGTCGAATTTCATCAAAATGTTTCGAGAAACTACCGTGAATGATGCACCGAAACTGCCCTGCCATACCTTTATTATGTCACCGTCGCCGTCAAGTGCAAGCTAGGCCAGCGTGATGTTGGCCAGCACTCGTCGACTGGCGTCATCGGCATCGCTAACTTTGGCAGCAATCGAGATGTCTTGAATCGCTACGCTATCACCCGCGGCAACTCGCTTATCGCCATACACCGAAACGTGGGGCGAAAAGTTATCGTTATGAAAATGAGGATTTTTCAGTACGGCGCCGGTGGCGTCTAGCACACCCATAATAAGCCGGTGCAGCTGCATCAATTGGGGCGTCAATTCCAAAGTGGTGACGGGAATATCTTTGTCAGCCCCATACATCTCATCGGTCAGAGCTTTGATGGCAAACGCTTTTTGGGCAGCTAAAGCAGCTGTCAATTTAGTTGCCAATTCCTCGGCGCTCAGGTCTACTTCAAACGAGTCGACATGCGTCAGATGCAATGGCAGAGCATCAACCGTGAACTCCTGTCCGACCGGGTGATTTTCAAAAATTGTGGCTATACCATAGCGCGCCATGGCACCCATTATAAGTCACGAGTTAGGGAGCAGATAAGCTTTTGCTTTTTGAGGTGTTTGAAAGTATAATATTTTTGTTCCATTGTCGTAAGACTGGAAGGAGGTGGTCGCCATGACGTCCCTAAGTTAGGGGTGATGCATGGTGACCGACACCGTTTCGTCGCCACCCGGCGACACGCAGTACGTTGACGCGGATCTGATCCACGTCAACAGCAAAAAGCTCCGCAAGCTGAGTGAGGCCAAGATTCAGCGTTATGTTCGTGACTACGAGCGTGGCGACGACTTTCCTCCAATCAGCGTCGACAGCTGCGGCAGCTTCTTTACTGTCCGAGATGGACGCCACCGTTTGCAGGCCCAGCTCCGTGCTGGTTTTACCCGCATTGCAGTGACCGTTCGTCCTTAACAGCAAATCAGACGTGGGAATGACCCAAACACTCATGAGTTTGGGTCAAACCCGCACCTTCATGGCTCCTTCGCTAAAAGTTGAGCCGCCAGCGGTTCTTCATTCCACTCCTCCGAATGCCAGAACCGCTTTTTCTTTTTACTCTTCTGAAGGCTCCCAGAGTTCGATGCGATTGCCTTCCGGATCTTCAATGGAGGCAAAATGACCGACTCCTTCTTGATTTTCGATTTCTTTCACAATCTTGACTTTATCTGACTTGAGTTGGCCAACCAGCTCCTCCAGATTATCAACCCGGAAGTTCAGCATGAATTGCTGTGAAACATCTCCGAAACATTCGTGGTCGTCATCAGAAAACAGCGCAAAGACTGTCGGACCTTCTTGCTGAAGCCATGGCTCATAGTTCACATGCATGTCGTTAACGCCAAAATACTTGGCATACCAGGCATTGAGGCCTTGTGGGTCTTTTGCGCGAAAGAAGATTCCGCCAATACCTGTGACTGCCATGCTATTCGCCTACTGTACCGGTTTTAACTTCTCCACCGCGTTTGTAGCTAGCGAAGATGACGCCGTTAGGTATGACCAGGCTATCGATGAGGGTAAAAGCAGCTGGTACGCTATTTTCATCAAACAACCGCTTACCTTTGCCGAGTACGAGTGGGAATGTAATTAAATGTAGCTCATCAACCAAGTTATTGGCAAAAAGCGTCTGAGCCAATTTGCTGCTACCGTGGACTTTGATATCGCCACCGTCTGAATCCTTGAGTTTCTTGAGATCATCAACACTATTGAGGAACACGACGTTTTGCCACTTGGTATTATTTTCCGTCAGCGTATTGGTTATTACATATTTCGTGACCTCGTTAATGCCCGGCCACATATCAGTATGTTCAGGCCAATAAGCGGCAAAAATATCATAGGTTTTTCGACCCAACAGAATGTCTGTCGATCTCATCCATTCCTGCATAAACTCGCCGGCGGCATCATCTGTCTCGCGAAAGTACGGCGACGTCCAGCCCCCATAAGCAAATTGGCCAGATTCATCTTCTTCGGGCCCACCCGGTGCTTGCATGACCCCGTCTAAGGTAATAAATTCTTGGACGATAATTTTTCTCATACATCTATGATACACCCGCCAACTACCCTTATTGTAATAGTTATATTATTATTGTATAATATACAGTATGATCGACCGTTTGATGAACCGTAAAGGTTTGCTGCACGACCCCTTGCAGCCCGATCCAGACTACACACTAACCAAGGCAGTGGAAGCTGTGGAGCTTGTTCGCCCTTTCGCCGAGCCCAATGGCGAGCTCCAGGTGATGTTTAGCCCTTGGCACCACAACGCCACGTATTATGGTTTTGAGGCTCAGCGTCGAGCTAAAATGGGCAGCACGGTACTCACGATTATTTCTCATCCGCAAGTTATTGAGCCAAATCCGCAGCGCGTGCTCGATTCTTATAAATACTTAGTTGACACGGCGGTTTCTACTATTGATGAACAACAAGCTGATTTTGATCGCTTGCGCCTCTTCGCTGCCAGTTCTGGCACGGTGGCCTTGGCAGCTGTGGCTAAAGCCAAAGCGGGTGAGGTGAGCAGTGCTGCTATGTTGGCTGGAGGCGATAGTTTGATAGATAGTGTTTGGCACGGCCAACGAACTATTCTACTAAAATCAGCCCTTGAAGCCGACGGCTGGACTTTTGATAAGCTGGATGAGCTATGGCAGCCACTATCGGTATATGGCAGTCTGGATGCCTTCACTGGCAAACCGGTTGATTTTGTCCGCTCGACCCGCGATCTGAACGTGCTACCAGCTTCCCAGGAGCGCTACTCTGAAGCGCTACGAGCAGCTGGCGCCGAAGTCAACGAACATGTTTCACACCTCGGCCACTATGCCACTATCGGCATCGCCCTCCGCTTTGGCGTGGAGTAAAAAAGCTCAAACTTTACTATATTGGAGGTGCACAAAGTCATTCTCAAACTTTCGCACATCCATGAGCTTAAGTTTGCTCTTAACATCTTTGGGCAACCAATAATTGCCGCCGCCTATGAGCTCGGGAACAATGATTTGATGATACTCATCAACAATGTCAGCCTTGATTGCTGTAGCCGCCAAATGCGGACCGCCAATACCAAAATCCTTCTCGGACTCAGCTACGAGCTTTTTTACGACATCTGGATTAAACACTTGTTCAAGCGTCGCATTGGCTATTGTTAGCTCGGAAAGTGAACTTGAATAAACTATCTTGTTGGCGGCCCGCCATATCCCAGCAAAGTCATTTACAGCTTCACTGGTCGGGTCTGCTGGCATGGCATCCCAGGCCTTCATGGTCTCGTACATGTTACGCCCAAATAGAAATGTACCGACATTCCGGACAAAGTCATTTACGAAAGTATGTACTTCTTCACTCGGCATGGCCCAGTCAAAGTTACCAGACTCATCGGCAACGTAGCCGTCTAACGATGTCGTTATGAAGTATATTAATTTACCCATGATTTCATTATCTCACACGGGAGGATCGGGGTTACACCAGGTTCTCAAATTCTTCTTGTGTTCTGACACCGTGGTCTAGTACGGCATCATAGACGTCGTTAGACAGATATTGTTTTCCGTAGGTGCCGTTTCGTATCAATTCATACTTGATGGCAAGAACGGCATCTTTGGCGGATTGATCGAGACTGATGAGCCTATCTGCGTAGTCGTCTATTTGATCGGTACCCCAATCTGACTGTTGGAACCAGCAGTCTATACCCCAACGATCACCCTCAAAAGGAATGTCTACACCTATCCAATAACCTTTTGGCATCGGGCGCTTGGAGAGATTGAAGTTTATGGTGTCGGCAGTTGATATTCCCCGAACGGCCGCATGCGCCCCAAGGTCTTGTAAGAGATCTGCAAAGTCTTGCTTGGTAACAGTGTCTGCGGTCAAACCAATATCTAAATCAGGGTACATCATAAGCTCGTACAGGTAGCTGCCTTCAATGGGTGACGGCTGACCATGCTTAGCAAATACATCCATGATTTTAGTAGCTGTTAGCATCTTGTCGGCTTGGCTACGCAAACGACTCTGCTCATTACGAAGCCATTCAATGGATGGGTTAGGATCAGTGAATGTCGGTAATCTCATCATAAGCTTGTTCCAGTTACCACATCACTATAACAAAAACACTTGTGAAATGTAGATAGTACGGATGTGGCACAGCACTTCTAGGCGGGCTATACTTTTGAGGATGCCCTTCAACCATTACGCCAAGATCAAACGGATTTTAGATGAACAGCCCGATGGTTGGTTTATTCGACGTATCGACGCCCCCACGCGGGCTAAAAATTTTAAGAATGAAATAGTGGAGTTTACGCATTACTACCGAATTTACTCCGTCGATGATCAGCCCATCCCCTATTGTAAGTTTCAACAAATCGAACGTTTAGCCCTGATACTCAAGGTCCCTGTGGAATCTTTGCCGCTGGTTTAAGTCAATCCGATCCAGCGCGACCGATCAATAAATAAAAGCTCCCGATCAAGGGAGCTTTTAAATGTGTCACATTGGTGCGGGTGAAGAGACTCTAACTCTCGGCCTCTTCCTTGGCAAGGAATCGCTCTAAACAACTGAGCTACACCCGCGTAACGGTACGATTTTACCGGAGATAGCGGTAAAAATCAATCTGTTAATGGTGGCTCCTC
>DASZUC010000018.1:0-4682 GCA_035547775.1 Saccharimonadales bacterium (SeqCode)
TGTGGCTGCAGGCTGTGAGCCTGCGCCAAGCTACCAGCTGCAGCTCCTGGTGTCAGCTGTTCTTCGAGCGTATTCCACTCGCCACATTGCAAACACTTACCGCTCCAGCTGCTGCTAACGGCACCACAATTACTACAGACAAAGCGCGTGGCAGATTTTTTAGCCATAGAAGTTACATGACCTTCCTTATACCCCTAGTGTACCATCCTGGTCTTAGCTTTTTCTTAACTTTAGCGGGTTTGTTCGACGGTCAAACGCGTATCCAGGGCTTGATCAAGCGTGGTCAATTGGCTCGCCACTTTATTGCGGGTAGTGACCAATTCGTTGTAGGCCGTAATGTCGCGTTTGAGAGTGGCTACGCCAGTGTTGTAACTAGTCACTTGAGCGTTGAAAGCATCCACGCCGGCGTTGTAGCTAGCTGTCTGGCCTTTGGCCAAGAGCTGGTTCAAATGGGTACGCGTGCTGTTAATGGTGGCGAGTTGCTTCTCTAAGCTAGTCTGTTCGCTATCAATCCGGCTCTTAAGCGAGGTAAGTTGCTGGTCATCGGTGTTGAGCGTGTTCAGACGAGTTGTAAACTCCCTTTCGTATTGCTGCTCGTAGGCAACGATGGCCTGACGATTGGAAAAATATTGCTCATAGTAGCGCTCCAGACCAGCCGGTAATTGAGCTATCTCCGTGCCAAACGTACAGCTCATTTCATCATAAACGCTATGGGGCTCGGTTTTTTGATAGAGCTTAACTTCGGCTTTGACCCGCTCGTCGGTCAAACCGTGCTGATAATAGTCCTCAAGCTCACTATTCAGAGTTTTACGAGCGCTGCCCGATAAACGTGCGTAGACGGCATGCAAAACTTCGTGAGCCGCTGTGACCTGCTGCACACCAGCCAAACTCGGATCACTGACGTTATAGATGAAAATGCCGTTTTGGCCAGGATGATAGCAGCCCAGGACGATGGTGTCAGGGTTTTCGGGGCAGGCCTTTCGGAAACTACTGACCGTGGGCAATAACTGAGGCTTATTCAAGTAAAACAAATGTCGCGTGTACGGCTTCATAGTGTCCTCGTCGGCGAGCTTGACCACCGCTTGTGGCGCATGATAATTGCGCAATTTCCACCAGTCATAGAGCGCTTGACGTTGCATAACCACCCAGCCAAGCAAAACCAGCCATACAATCAGTAGACCAACTAGCCACCAAGGTCGATGCTGGCGCGAGGGCTGTGGCGAGCGCTGAGAAGCCGACTCCACTGGCGCTGCAGGCGCAACTGCCGGAGCGGCTGGAGTTACTGGAGTTGTGGGAGCTGGAGCAGCCGGAGCTACTGGGCTCGTTGGATTGGTTTGTGGGGGGTTATTCTGTTGTGGTGGCATAGGTCAGCTGACTGTCTTTGGCACTCACCTGAATTATATCGCCTTTAGTGTATTTTTCATCAAGTAAATCCAGCGCCATGTGATCTTCAATCGTGTCCTGAATCAAGCGCCGGAGTGGTCGAACGCCGTTTTTTGCGTCATAGCCCTCTTCGAGCAAATACTGCTTGGCGGCCGTAGTGAGCTGTACGCTCAGGCCTTTGCGCTGCACCCGAGCCTTCAACTCGTCAATCTGCAGATCAATAATGCGATAAATGTCTTTCTTGGTCAGGGCGCGGAAGACAATTACTTTATCAATACGGTTAAGCAATTCTGGACGAAGCATTTTCTTCAGCTCTTCCTGTACGCGCGCCTGGTTGGTTTCGTGTAGGGCATCGAGGTCTTTGAGCTCACTGTTCTTGGTGGCGTGAAAGCCTAGGTTGGCTTCTTTTTGCAACTTCTCGGCGCCGATGTTCGACGTCATAATCACGATGGTATTAGTGAAATCAATGCGGCGACCTTTGGCGTCAGTCAAATAACCATCCTCGAGGATTTGCAACAACATGTTGAAGACATCAGGGTGGGCTTTTTCGATTTCATCAAACAGCACCAAGCTATACGGTTGGCGACGGATTTTATCGGTCAGTTGGCCGCCGTCGTCATAGCCCACGTAGCCGGCGGGGGCGCCAACTAAGCGTGAGACGTTGTGGTGTTCACCAAACTCTGACATATCAATTTTGACAAGAGCATTTTCGCCTCCGAAGAATTCACGGGCCAAGACTCGTGCCAGCTCAGTTTTACCAACACCGGTGGGGCCAAGGAAAATGAACGAACCAATTGGTCGCTTATCACTACCAATACCAGAGCGATTGCGGCGGACGGCCTTGGAAACCGCTTCCACGGCTTCATGCTGGCCAATCACGTATTTGCCCAAGTTCTTTTCAAGACTCAATAAATACTTGGCTTCGCTGCGAATCACCTTTTTGACCGGGACGCCGGTCATACGAGCAATGACTTCGGCCAGATCATCGCTGGTCATAGTGAGGCGTTTGGCGTGCTTATGGTCGGCCTGCAGAGTGGTTAGCTCGTCGTGAATTTGCGAAGCGCGCGTCTTAGAACGAGCAGCGCGCTCGTAATCTTCAGCATCCACAGCTTCGTCAATCCGAGCATTCACTAGCTTCAATTCTTTCTGCAAACGACGGACTTCTGGGCTGGTTTTACCCTTATCGATCCGCAAATGAGCGGCCGTTTCATCAATCAGATCAATGGCCTTGTCGGGCATGTAGCGATCATTTACGTAGCGTTTGGCGAGCATTACGGCGTCTTCCAACACTTCATCATTGATTTTGACGCCGTGGAATTCTTCGTAGTGCTTACGCAAGCCTTTCAAGATAGCCAAAGTCTCGCTGGGCGTGGTTTCAGGCACCTGAATGGGCTGGAAACGACGCTCGAGAGCAGCGTCTTTCTCGATATGCTTGGTATATTCAGCAGTGGTGGTGGCGCCGATGACTTGGATCTTTCCTCGAGCTAGCGCTGGCTTTAAGATGTTGCCGGCATCCATAGCGCCTTCGGCAGCTCCAGCACCGACTATCAAGTGCAACTCATCAATAAAGATGATAGTTTTGCCGTCCTTTTCGAGCTCGCTCATGACTTTTTTGAGTCGCTCTTCAAACTCGCCACGATATTTTGTGCCAGCAATCATACCGGCGAGGTCAAGCATCACAATCCGTTTGTCGAGCAAGCTATCGGGTACGTCTTCATTCACAATCCGCTGCGCCAAGCCTTCCACGATGGCAGTCTTGCCTACGCCAGGCTCGCCAATCAACACTGGGTTGTTCTTGGTGCGACGATTCAAAATAGTAACCAAACGACGAATTTGATTTTCGCGTCCGACCACTGGGTCGAGTTTGCCGCTGCGGGCCGCCTGGGTTAAATCGGTACCAAAAAAGTCCAGAGCTGTCTTCTTAGCGGCTTTCTTGCCGCGCCGACGACCTTCTTCGCTCGTTTCCTGCTCTTCATACTGCTGGCGATTCAAGAATTGCTCGATTTCACCTGTCAGGGCATCAACATCCACGTTCATGTCGCGGAGCAATTTGGTGGCCGAAGCGTTCTTTTGGCTCAAAATACTATACAGAATATGCTCCGTGCCGCAGTATTCCTGACCGTAGTTCTGGGCCACTTCGTAAGCCATGTTCAAAGTCAGTTTAGCGGCTTCGCTGAGCCCTTTGGCGCCCATATTGATAACCAGGGTTTTTGGTGTCAAGTTGAGCGCCAAACGGGCGCGATCAAGCGTCACGCCAGCGCCCTCTAAAATTTTGCTACCCATGCTACCGTCTTGAGCCAAAACTCCAAACAACAGATGCTCAGTACCCACATAGGCACTACCCAGATTGCGGGCAATCTGATCGGCACGCTTTAAACTGTTCAGCGCGTTGTCGGTCAAATGATTCAAGAATTCTTGGAAATCTGGACTGTTCGGCATCATACTTTTACCCTTCCAGCGACGTCATTAAATGGCAGCTTTGTTGCGGTAATTCGCTACATCCATTGTAGCATTTAGCACTCGGCAGTCAAGAGTGCCAATTTTCGCCGTTAGCTGTGACTATTCGCCGTGCTCTTCGATGGCTTCGAGCAGTGAGTTTTCTAGCTCGGTCTTTTTCTTGAGCTTTGGCTTAGGAACATCAGCCGCCGGCTTTTCAGGGGCGTCGGCAGCTGGGGCAGCGGCAGTACCGCGCTCGGCTTCAATGTCGAGTTCGTAGCCAGTTAATTTGCTCGCCAAACGGACGTTTTGACCGGATTTACCAATAGCGATGCTGAGCTGATCTTCAGGAACCAAAACTTTCGCTTTCTGGTTCTTTTCATCCAGAACGACTTTAGCGACTTTGGTAGGCGACAGAGCGTTGGTGATGTATTCAATCGGGTTTTCAGCCCAGACCACAATGTCGATCTTTTCCTGCTCGCCAACTTCGGACACGACGGCATTCACGCGAGTACCGTGGCCACCCACAAAGGTACCGACTGGGTCAACCCCAGGTACATTACTGAAGACCGCAATTTTACTGCGGACACCCGCTTCACGGGCAATATTCTTAATTTCAACAGCGCCACTTTCCATTTCTGGGACTTCACCGCGGAATAGCCATTCCATAAATTCTTTGTTGCCCCGGCTCACCACCAGCTGTGGACCACGGAAACCACGCTCAACGTCTTTTAGGAAGACTTTTAGACGTTGGCCTGGGTAATAGCGCTCGCCTTGAATCTGCTCGCTGCGCGGCATAATACCTTGGGCTTTGCCCAGGTCAATACGTACAATGTTGCCTTCCACACGCGCCACAGTGGCGT
>DASZUC010000019.1:0-43425 GCA_035547775.1 Saccharimonadales bacterium (SeqCode)
AGTCATTGTGTTGAGCCCGCAGTAGCTCGTCAACTTTGACCATCGCTAGTTTCATCAGATCGGCTTCGGTACCCTGAATTGGCAGGTTAATGGCAGCTCGCTCGGCTGCCTGGCGCACGACAAAATTGCTCGAATGAATATCCGGCATGGGGCGGCGGCGACCAAAAAGAGTTTCGACGTAGCCATCTTTTTTGGCTTGCTCACGAATGCGGTCAGTGTAATCAAACAGGGGTTTGCGGATGGTTTTGTAGCGATCAATGAAGTCCACGGCTTGCTCACGAGTCATGCCCGTGGCGATGCTGAGTCCATGCGGACTCATACCATAGAGAATACCGAAGTTGATAACCTTGGCAGCTCGACGCATCTGTTTGGTAACATCTTCAAGCTCGCGGCCATAGACTTGTGCTGCGGTCGCCATGTGAATGTCGGCACCACTATTGAACATACCAATTAGCTCTTTATCTTCAGCTAGAACCGCTGCCAGACGCAACTCAAACTGCGAATAGTCAGCACTGACTAATTTGTTGCCCTTGCCTGCCACAAAGGCAGTGCGAATGTGACGACCGAGATCAGTGCGTGTGGGGATATTCTGGAGGTTTGGATCAGAACTATTTAAACGACCACTCTGAGCATTGGTGAGACCAAAAGTGGTGTGCAAGCGTGAGCGTTCGTCGACCATGGTCGGCAGCGTATCGATGTAGGTGTTTTTGAGCTTCGCGACCTCGCGGTACTGCGTGATTAAATCGATGATCGGATGCTGGCCACGTAATTTATCGAGCTCGCTGGCGGCGGTACTGTAACCTGTTTTACCTTTTTTAATACCCTGTGTGGGCAAAGCCATTTTTTCAAAAAGAATTTCGGCTAATTGCGTCGGGCTGGCGATGTTAAATTCTTGGTCGGCATGGCCATAAATTTGCTGTTCGTAGTCCGAAATCATGTCGTTAACTTGATCGGCAAAGTCGGCCAAATACTTGGTATTGAGCTCAATGCCCACATACTCCATGCGCGCTAGCACTGGAATAACTGGCCATTCAATGTCGTGTGCCAAGCTGGCCAGTTTAGGTAGCGCCTTCATGTCTTTAGCCTGACCTTCATGCAAGGCTTTGATAGCCGCAATAATCTCTGGCGCCCGGCTAATTACTTCGTCGGCATCCAGATCTTCAAACGGTGACCCTTCATAATCTAAGTCAGCTTGCGCTAGTTCGGTGAGACTTTGTTCGCGGCGCAAAGAATTGAGCAGAAAGGCACCAATTAATACATCATGCCCCACGACTGGCAGATCTTGCACGCCCAATTCAATTAGAACTTTAAGCGTACTTTTCAGATCGTAGCCAACGAGTGGCCGGACACCTTTAAATTCTTTGGCGATGGCGGCGTGATCAAGTTTGCGTAGCTCAAGTGTGTAGGTGTCGCGGCCGTTTAAACTCATAATTAATACTTCGGGTTTACGGCCGTGTTTACCTGCTGAGCGAGCGTGAATGTAGAAGAAATCGGAATCGCCTAAATGCAGATCAGCGGCTTTTTGATTGCTATCAATAATGGTGTTTTTGCCAACTGTCAGTGGACCACCACCTGTGCTCTTTTGGTGATCTTCGATTTTGACCTGCATCACTTCCGGTAGCTGTCGGGCTAAGTTACGAAACTCTAATTTTTGTAGCAATGCCAAGACTTTTTCGGGCTCACACAGACTACCATCCATGACAGTAAGATCGAGTTTCAAAGGTGCGTCAGTCCAAATACGGGCCAATTCCTTACTTAAATAAGCGAGTTCTTTGCCGTCTTCCAGCTTTTTGCGCAGCGAATCTTTCATAAGATCGAGGTTTTCATACACGCCGTCCAGTGTTTTGTACTGCTTCAGGAGATCAATGCCACCTTTTTCGCCAATGCCGGGCACGCCCGGAATATTGTCTGAGCTATCACCTTTTAAGGCTTTCAGGTCTAAAAATTGCTCAACTTTGAGCCCGTATTTGGCTTCAAAACTTTTAGGTGAGTACAATTCGATGTTGCTAAGACCAGTTTTGAGTGCATAAACGTGGGTGTGCTCATCAATCAGCTGTAGCATGTCCAGATCAGAGGTCACTAGTAAAGTTTCAATACCTTTGGCTTCCGCTTGAACAGCTAGCGTACCCATAATATCGTCGGCTTCGTAATCATCGAGTTCATACAGCGGCCAGCCAAAGGCCTGCAGCAATTCTTGCAAGATAGGAACTTGTTCATAAAAGTCAGCTGGTGCCGGTTTACGACCAGCTTTGTACTCAGGATAGAGCGCGAGGCGCTTGCGGATGTTGGTTTTGGGCTTATCCCACGCTACTGCGACATAGTCTGGCTTAAGACGTTTGATAACTTCCAGAGCCATTGTGGCAAATCCAAAAACCCCACCGGTTGGCGTGCCATCTTTGGTGGCGAGATTAGACATGGCAAAGTAGCCGCGGTAAAAGACACTTTTACCGTCAATCACCACTAACTTTTTACCCTTCACACTCTCAGCCATACTCTAATAGTGGCAGTTCGATGCCGGGGTTGCAAGCGTTAGCGTCGCTTGCCGCCTGAGGACGCGTATTATAAGTAGCCTTGGAGGTGTTGCGAACGACTCGGATGGCGCAGCATGCTCAGGGTTTTATGCTCAATCTGACGAACTCTCTCGCGAGTTAGGCCTAAGATGCGACCAATTTCATCCAAGGTATGCACCTCACCGTCATCCAGCCCAAAGCGCATGCGCACCACCAGCTGCTCGCGATCTGATAAAGTCTTCAGCAGGCTACCAATTTCACGCTGCAAGAGACCGAAATTGACACTATCTTCTACGCTGGCAGCTTCATCTTCTTGGATAAACTCACCGAGACTTGAACCATCATCCTCGCCCACTGATTGATCGAGCGAGAGGGTGTCACGACCATAACTCAGAACTTCTTCTACTCTTTCAACACTCAGCTCCATTTCTTTGGCAATTTCAGCCGAGGTTGGTTGACGCTGCAACTGCACGGATAGATCGCGTTTGACTCGAAGAGCTTTATTAATTTGCTCATGCATGTGAACTGGCACCCGAATAGTGCGAGCTTGGTCGGCAATAGCCCGAGTCACGGCCTGGCGAATCCACCAGGTTGCATAGGTACTAAATTTGTAACCCTTGGTGTAATCGAACTTTTCAGCGGCGCGAATAATGCCCAAATTACCTTCTTGAATAAGGTCCAGCAGCGTTAAGCCGCGGCCTTGGTAGCGCTTAGCTACACTGACCGTCAGGCGCAGATTGGCTTCAATGAGATGTTGACGAGCACGAAAACCCTCGCCCTCCAGCCATTTCAAGTCGGTTTCGTCTTGAGGTGTGAGTTGCAATTCTCCAGCGTGGGCACGCATCAGTCGGTGCGCCGCGAACAAGCCAACTTCCATGCGCTTGGCTAAGACGACTTCTTGTTCGGCGTTGAGCAGCGCTACCCGGCCAATCTCGTTGTAATACAAGCGAACGGAATCGGGTAAACTCTCAGTGTCTCGCTCATCTTCTCCTGCCTCCTCTTCTTCGAGCATCTCGGGAGTTGGTTCTGATTCATCATGAGCGGCCGGCTGTCTAGGCTTAGCTGCCGCCTGCTTGCGTGGTGCCACCACTGGCTTTTGCTTGGGCTGACGGACGGGCGCTTCTTTTAGGGGCAAAAGCGTGTTGAGATCTGCCGTGGGGTCCACGGCGAACTGCTCCAGGGCAGCTTTGATGCGTTCGGCGCTCATCCCATGTTTGTGCAAAAAGTTTGGAAAGCCTTTAACTGTTAGATGAACCGTTGGGTTTGTAATATCGAGCTGGCGCGCTACTTCTGGTTTGGTGAGACCAGTCAGGAATACCCGGAGCGTCTCGGTACGATTATTGGGCCGGCCGTCATGAATTCGTTGGAGACGATCCCGGGCTTCCACCAGATGAGCCGCCGCCACAGTTGTTTGCTCTGGCGTTAACTTACTGGCCAAGGTTTCGTCGCTACTAGCTAGCGCAATCAACTCAGCAGCATTGGCAACAGCTTGCAGCTCCATGGCCGCTTCAGGCGTTAGCACTAGATCGGCTAGTTCTGGTGTCAGAGGAAAGACTGGTGCAATTGTCTCGTCAACCGCCCCAGCAGTCGGTATTTCCTCATGGATCTTCGCCATGACTTCTGAGTAGTTAGGTTGCGTAGACATCTCCTTAGGCCATCAGTTTTCTATATACTTATTATTAATTATTTCGGGACTTTTATCAAGGAGACGTCAGAAGACGATATAATAAGCATAAGCATGGAGCAATCACCTCGACTAAATTATTATCGTCTGCCGCCCGACGCGGTCTTGAAGGAGTTGCAAACAACAGCCACTGGCCTCACCAGCGACGAAGCTCAACAGCGCTTAGAACATCTGGGTCCTAATCAGTTACAGCGCGCTCAACACGAGTCATCCCTCACTAAGTTTGTGCGCCAATTCAGAAACTTGCTGGTCGTTATGCTGTTAGCCAGTGCCGCCCTCTCCCTCTATTTGCACGACAACAAAACCGCCACTATTTTATTCTTGATTGCAGCCATGAATGCTGGCGTGGGCTTTTTCCAAGAACACAAAGCCGAAACCCTCATGAATAGTCTAGAGAACTTGCTGGTGCCCCAAGCCAAAGTTCTTCGTGATGGTCACGTACAATCAATTGACTCTACCGAGCTAGTGCTGGGCGATATCGTATATGTAGAAGAGGGCGATAGCGTACCAGCCGATATTCGTGTGCTTGAGGAGGAAGAACTCGGCACCAACGACTTTGCCCTGACTGGCGAAAGCAATCCCAGCCGTAAATTTGTGCACGCCATTGCTGGCGAAGTGCCGCTGGGTTCCCGTCACAACCTCTTATTTATGGGCACCACCGTAGCGACGGGTAGTGGGCACGGTGTGGTGGTGGGCACCGGTATGCAGACCGAGCTGGGTCGTATTGCCAGCCTCAGCCAAGCCACACCTGCTGAAGCCTCGCCGCTGCAGCAAGAAATGAATCACTTGGCGCGCCGTCTGGCGCAAGGCACCGTGGTTCTGAGCATTGTTTTGATTATTATTGCTCTGAAAGCCCAGCTGAGCCTGCACGCTGCAGTCCTCTTTGGCATTGGTATTGGCGCAGCCATGATTCCTAATGGCTTAGTGGCCGAAGTCAACATCACTCTGGCGCAAACCGCCAATCGTATGGCCAAAGCTCGCACCTTGGTGAAACGCTTGTCGGCGGTAGAAACTTTGGGGGCAACGAACTTCATTCTGACCGACAAAACCGGTACGCTGACCAAAAACGAAATGACTGTCGAAGATTTGCTAATTGGTCGCACAGCCTACCGCGTCACCGGTCGAGGCTACGAAGCGAAAGGTGAGATCAGGACCGAACGTGGCAAAGCCCTCAGCTTTGCGAAACGCCAAGACACCGAGCTGTTCTTTATGACCGCTGCGCTAGCCAGCAACGCCCATGTCAACCCGCCCGACAACGAGCACCCCACTTGGTACGTGGTTGGCGACCCAACTGAGGGCGCTTTGATTACATTAGTGAACAAAGCTGGTTTTACAATTGACGATTGGGACCAAGCCCATCCAGAAGTGAAAGAATTCCAGTTCGACTCCGCACGCAAACTACTCAGCTCTGTCCGTCGACGCGGCGATCAACTCGTAGTCTTTACCAAAGGTGCTCCGGAGAATCTCCTGGCTCAAAGCACTTCGCTTTGGGACCACGGCCACGTGCGCAAATTAACCAAAGCTGACCGCGAGTTTTTCTTGGCTTATCACGAACGTCAGGCTCATGCTGCCAGGCGTAATCTAGCCTTCGGTTTTCGCATTTTGCCGGCTGATACCAATCCTAAAAAGTTGCGCATGGATAAAGTTGAGCAAGATTTCACTTTCCTTGGCATGGTCAGTATGTTTGACCCGCTACGCGAAGGTGTGCCAGCCGCCATGCAAGCGGCTACCAATGCCCACGTGAAGGTTTCAATTATTACTGGTGACTACCCCACTACCGCCGAAGCCATTGCGCGCGAGGCTCAAGTCAGTGGCGATATCACCATTGTGCAAGGCGCTGAATTAGCTCAGCTAGCTGATAGTCAGATTTTGGAACTTGTAGCTCGAGGCGGTGCTGTCTTTTCACGCGTTTCACCCGAAGATAAGCTACGGATTGTAAACGTCGTTAAAGCCGGTGGTCACGTGGTAGCAGTAACTGGTGATGGCATTAACGACGCTCCGGCCCTCAAACGAGCTGACATTGGTGTGGCTATGGGCAAAACTGGCACCGATGTCGCTAAAGATGCCGCCGATATTGTTTTGCTTGACGACAGTTTTGACACACTCGTTTCGGCCGTCGAGCAAGGTCGCCTCACGTTCCAGAACATTAAAAAAGCTGCGCGCTGCGCGCTGACCGATAACGCTGGCGAACTGTTCACGGTTTTAATTGGTTTGGCTGCTCTTAGTCTTTTCCATGTGGCACCCGCCATTACCGCCATTCAGATTTTGGCCATTGATGTGGTGGCCCAAATTCTACCCATTACAGCACTCGGTTGGGATCAAGCCCAGGGCAAGCTAATGCACGCTCGGCCGCGCAACCTGCACAATCACATTATCAATCGTCGGGCGATTGGTGGCTTTATTGGATTCGGCGCCCTGGCTGCCGCCTTGGCTTACGGCAACTATTTACTCTTCTTTGCTCGCCATCATCTCAGCCCACGGTACATTGCTGTAAATAGCCCGCTGCCCCTGTATCATCAGGCAACGACTCTTACCTACCTGACCTTGGTTCTCTGTCTCTACGTATACTTATTGTTCGAACGCTGTGAAGCGCATGAAAAATTTTTCACGAGTTACTTGTGGAGCAACAAAAAATTACTCGTCGCTTTTGCGCTATCGTTTGGGTTGATTGCCAACATGATTTACAACCCGTGGGTGCAGCCTTACTTTAGCTCTGGCTCATTAACTGTGTTGGACTGGATCACTGCGCTGGGCTGCGCTGGGCTGTACATGGCTGGTCGTTTATTACAGCGCCACACGCGCAAGCATACTCGCAAAGCCATACTGAAGCTACATCGTCAGCAAGCCTAGTCAACGCGAAAAGTGTACTCCAAAAAGAAGAAGTCCTGGCTGGCCGCCAAGCGTTCCAGGATGGCGTCATTGGATGCCAAGCGTAGCCCCTGAGCGGTTGGTGTTAGGTCTTCTTCCCAGCAGCAATCATCTGGTAGATCGGGAGGAAAGATACTAATGTCGGCAGTCATGACATGCGCCAGTAAGCTACCCTCCAGCTCATCGCCACGCTCAACATTCACATAGGCATCGCCTCGATGCTTACAGGTTAATTTGAGGCCAAGTTTCCGTTCGGCAGCATCGGCCACAAAGTCTACAAGTGGCAGCGGAAAACCAAGAGGAATATCAATGATTGGAAAGCCAATGTAGCCTTTCACCGGATGGACACTCCGGCGAACATACAGCAGACCCTTCTCTGGATGACGGCAAATGAGCATAGCGCCAAGACGTGGTTGGGCGCGTAAGTTCAAATTATCTTGATCAGCCCGGTCAATATACAGTTTGCCCTGAGCCGTCAAAGCATAGCGACCATCTGCCTGTTTTTCGACTAAACCGTCGTTGATTAATTTACGAAGATGGTATAAAAATTGCGTGGCCTCCATACTGGCCGGCCGCATATCGCTATAACGAAGGGCGTCTTTTTCGCTCAGCTGCGCCAAAATAAATTGCTGCGTTCGGTGGAGTCCCATGGTATTCCCGATTTTACTACAATTTTATTCACTTATCGCCCCATTGGAGGGACTGCTAGACTGCAAGCATAAACAAGGAGCAACTCATGGCCCAAGAAATCGAACGCGCCTTCATCGTTGACCGACACCACCTCCCTAACCTGGAAGGGGTACCGTATGCCAGCATCCAGCAAACCTATTTCACCCCTTACCCGAGCGATCCTCGCTATCCTGAGGTAGCTGATGGCGAATGGCGCGTACGAACGACTTTTCATCATCGAGGAGCAGGTGAAAACGAAGCTGTCGCCACCGTTAAATTTGGCGATAAAGCCAGTGGTAGCCGCACCGAAATTGAGGCTTCAATCGGCAACATTGCTTTTGGTACTTGCGATGGCGACATTGGTCGCTATGGCCAAGCCGAGGTGCAAAAACAGCGTTTCTTTCTGCCTGACGGCTCGACGCTCGACCACTTTGATGTCCGGAGACACGGTAAGTTATGGTTACTTGAAAAAGAGTTCGCCAGCCAAGCAGAAGCTGACGCCTGGCAGCCACCAGATTATTGCAGCACAACCCAAGTCGCTCCCAAAAACCGTGAGCTGGCCACACCGATTGGTCAACGAGCAATGAGCCACGAAGCAATTATCGGCAAGCCTTGGGCACAGGTGTTGCACGAAGTTAATCAAGAACGAAAGCGTACTGGCCAAGTACTGGTAACCATTTCGGGTTTCAGCGGCTCGGGTAAAACAACGTTAGCGCGCCAGCTAGCCGAAGAATTTGATGCTCCGCTCATCAGTGCCGACGATTACCATATTGGCGCCAAAGCCCTGGAGGAAAGAACTGGCAGCGTGAATCACGATCGACCTGAGGCCTACGATATAGCACAGGCTGCCAGAGATGCTCAAGCCCTAGCAAACGGACAAATTATTCATGTGCCACAGTACGATTTTGCCACCGCTGAACCCCGTGCCGAACAACGAGTCATCAAACCAACCTCAAGTCGAGTGGTAGTACTAGAGGGTCTGTACGCGTACTGGGCATTCGGCAGTCATGGCCAGCAAGCCACCTATCGCTTATTTGTGAATACACCCTTCTACGCTTCAGTCTTACGACGACTCCAACGCGACGTACAAGTTGACGGCAATGACCATGATCCAAATCAGCGCCAAATCAGTATGAGTAGCGAAGAAGCACTGCAGTATTTACACAATGTGGCGCTACCGACATACATCAAAAACTGCGCAGCCACCAAGCCGTGGTTCGATAACGATAATTACACCTGGTTCAACGCCTGGGTACAGAGCGCTAAGCAGTAAGTTTTAGCCTTTCGTCCTTTGGGAACTCCTATCCTTTCGGATAGGGGTCGATTTTCTCGGATAGTAGAAACATGCAAGCTGTTTCATAGTCACCTTCGAAAATCACTCATCAGCATGAACACACATTCATGGAGGCTTGCATGGGTGAAATAGTTCGTAGGGAGATGTTAGGGTCGCTTGTGGCGACGTACTTACATTCCTTACAGAACTACTTCACACCATGACCTGGTGTTTCCAGGATTTTTGATCAGTTTGTCTGATCAATCGGTTCTTAGAGAGAAATTGCTAGGCCGGAGCCTGCTTGTTGGCGTTACGCCGGAAGTTGGCGACGTAGCCAGCGATCTGCTGAGGACTCAGCAGCGTCTCGCCCAAGGCCTCGAGCACTTCCGTGACGTTCTTGTCCCTGAGGGCCAGCCGCTTGATGATGGTCAGCTGCTTCTTGGTGGCAGCGGGCCGGACTGGACGCGGCGTCTTGGCTTTCTTGGACTTCCGAGGCTTCGGACGTGTCTTCGACTTCGGCTTGATGGCCTTGGTTGTTGAGGTCTGAGCCACGGGCTCTTCGGTGGGCTGCGGCGACGCTGTTGCCAGCTTGGCCGACGGACGCGGGCCCTCCTTGAGGGTGAGCACGGTTGCTCCCCGCTTGACCACCGCTGCTTCGGCGTCGTGCCGCTCGATGTGCTCACGCAGCAAGTCATGCCGCGTGTCACGCTCTTCAGCAGTGCCGAAGGTGTACGACACCGTCTTCGCCGGTGACTCCAGGAAGTGACTGATGATCCGACGGACCTCAGCCGGCTTGACGTGTCCATTGGACACAGCGGCTGGAGCCGACGTTGCATCAGTTGCGCCACCGACCGCCAAAGCACCGATCTTCGATGCCGTAGTCAGTCTGGGCGACCGTTTGGTCGCTCGCGCGGTTGCAGTTGCTGTTGGCATAGCACCTTCCGTTTCACTTGTAGGAACTCTTGGCACAGGCACCCGAGCCGCCACAGGACGTGATGGCTGAGGTTGAACAATATCGACAAAGCCAGCAATCGGCTCGGGTAGAGCCAGTTGCCGACTCGGTCCACCGAGATCGTCGCGCACCCAAACGACTTGATCGAGCGGTATAGCCTCGACTTCGTCGATCAGCTGCAAAGCCGTACTGGTTTGACGAGCAAACCGGAGCGGCTGGCTAGTCAGCGCTTGAAGCGCCTGCTCCAACCACACACGAGGTGTCGTCGGCTCAGTCGGTTCGTACACGCTGAACCAGCCATTATGGTAGAACGACTGACTCGAACGATAGGTGTTGATCGCTACCGTCTTGATGTTTAGCTCACAGACCTTGGGCTGCTGCCCGGGTCGCGACAAGCTATCGACGGCTGTCAGCCAGGCACCGTAACTGATTGGAGCTGGTCCAATCAAGCGACTGGCGCGCTGCCAAACACGTTCGTAGCCTGCTAGCAGGGCTTGGGCCCGCTTGTTTGTTAGACGACCCGTGGCCACACTGCTCAGGATGACGTGCTCAAGATGACTACGCACCCAGAACAGATGCCGGAGCACCATATTCAGAGCACCAGTCGGTTCGAGCCCGGCAGCCAAGTAGCGACCGTACAGCTCGTCGGCAATAGCCTCCGTAACTTCCGGTGCCAGCCAACGGCAAATCGCCAGCGATTTCAGGCCTTCGCGCACCTGATGACCGTCACGACCGACGTTGGAATACGTCGCAATGACCGTCTGCGGATTGCGTCGGGCAAACAGCAAAATCTGGGTCATCACCGGATCGATACCGGTGAGGTAAAAACCGCAGATATCCAGGTTTAGCACCAGGAATCGTTGGTTCGTTGCCAGATAATGCGTGATGAATTCGCGGAGTTCGCCGTGATACAGCCTAACCTTCAGCTCACCGCGCTGGGCACGTTGAGCTTGGAGGGTGTATACGGCTGGATCGTTCTCGACTGAGTGGACACGATGACTCGGTACTCCGAGAGCGTCCAATAGTCGTGCCTCCTCTTGGCTGTCACCAAGCAAGACAAGATGGTCCCCACCGCGAAGCAGCTGCATGGGCAGCTGTGCGGGCAGGAACTCCTCATAGAAGTATCTGCGCACAAGCGCCTTGGCAGGAGCTTCCCACATATTTCTCTCCTTGTTAAAGAACCGCCCACTCTGGAATACATAGTTTACCATTATCAGATGTAATGGTCAATCGGTCAGACCTCCTGACCTCTTGTTTAACTGATTGACAAAGAAGTAAATAACAAGTATAGTAATACTACTTCGTACCTTTACAACTAGGTTCAAGAAAAGGAAGTGAGAGATGACCCGAGATGGGCCTCTGACTGCAGAGGAGCTGCGCAAGCGGCTGCTGGCGCTGTCTGATAAACAGCGGCAGTTGCACGCCAAGCTACTGGAATACATGACCAAAAACGCCTGCTCGACCAACACTGTTGCGAACCGAGCCGACATTTCCCGGTCAAGTGTTTCCGAGTTTCACGCAAAGCGCACTGCTATCTGTGGCGGCAAGACCCTCAACGGGTTGTGTCAGCTACTGGATTGTGGAGCGCTCGGTGAAGAAATCGAAGATCTGGCTAAGCCGATCGTCGACCGCTACAAGACTGTCAGCCTGTTCTCCAAGGACGTCATCGTGACGTTCACCGACCTGCTGGGCGCCTATCAGGACAGTGCCAATCGAACCACCATGAAGGAGTTTGCCCAAGCCTTTGGCGAGCACTCTGAACTGGTGGCGACCGTTCTGAACGCCTCGCGCGACGGGTTGGAGACATTGACCGACAGAACTCTGCAAGGCGAACTACTGAGCACGCTTATCGATGGCGTTGAGGGCAACCTCAATGCTGTGCGCGCCCAGAAGCAGCAAACGATTACGACTGCTATCCAGCATCTGGATAGCGTCATCGAGCAGCTGCTAGTTCGTTACCAGACGAGAACAGCCATCAGTGACGCGCTGGATCTACCGGCGACGACGCTGCGGCATGTCGTGTCTGGTCGAGCCAGTCTCGAAAAGATTTTGGAGGTAACGGCCCTGGTCGAAAGCCTGCTACATGTTGACCCGACTGACCCGCATGAGCGGCTCCGGCAGGTTCACAAGAAGCTGGTAAGACGCTATGGAACCAAGGTTGCTGTTGCGAAAGCACTCAATATCCCGCGTAGCACGCTGGATGATGTGCTGAACAGTAAGCGGCCCAACCCCGAGCAACTGGGGCGACTCCTCCAAAAGGCTGAACAACTGCTGTCTGGTTCGCCAGGCACGACTGCCCAGCCGGCACCCAGCCGACCGAGCAGTTCCCCAGCACTCGCTGAGAGGACACCGATTCCGAGCGCGAGCTCGACCCTGGCCCTGGCTGGTTTGGGTGGTGTTACGACTGACGAGGGCGTTCCGTACGTCCTGACCGCTGAAAGTTTTCAGCAATTGGCAGATGTGCCCCTGGTAGCCCTGAGCGAGACTTTGTGCTCGTTCATCCAGATGACACGGCTGCTGCTGAACATCGGTTCGCAGGTCCAAGACGATACTACCCGCAAAGTCCTTCGGGATGGCGTTGGTAAAGAAGTTGAGGAGCTGCAGTCAGCCATCGAAGCATTCACCTTTGCCCATCCCAACCGACTGCTCGACACCCTCGCCGCCCAGCGGGAGTGGCGATCGAGCCAAACTCGAGG
The DNA here is from genome assembly GCA_035547775.1 of Saccharimonadales bacterium (SeqCode). Lineage (GTDB taxonomy): Bacteria > Patescibacteriota > Saccharimonadia > Saccharimonadales > UBA4665 > DASZUC01. The sequence goes on from DASZUC010000019.1 coordinate 12,653, forward strand.
ATCGAAGGAGAAGTCATGAGTCCACGGAAAGCATCGGGAGTCGCCAGTACGGCGCCGCCCAGAAGTACCAACGTCAGCGTGCAAGTGGGACCGAGTTTCTGGACGAACCAGTTCCAGAAGCCCATGCTCCACTGCTTGATCGAGATGATCAAGAACGCATTTGACTGGAGCTCGGGCGTGGTGAAGTTCATCACGAACGAGAATCGGACGGAGATCCGCTACGTCGATGACGGCTGCGGTATGAGCGAGAAGAACCGGAGCGCTTTCCTGTCGTTGGCCCTGTCCAACGCTCGAGGCGAGCAGTCCGGAACTTTCGGTACCGGTGCCAAGTACATGATCATCAGTCACTCGAGTCATGTGCGGGTGCTGACGGCGCCGCAGGACGAGCCCGACCTTGTGTACGTGATGGAGTTCACGCCCAGCGAGCTGATCGCCGCGTACTCCAGCAACGGAACCATTGAGGCGGTTGCGTACCCCAAGTCCCCTGAGACCTGGCCGTACGAGAGCCGCTTCGGTACCGAGATCACGTACACGCTCAAGGACCCGAGCTCGCGCGGTATCTACCGTGGTGCTCAGCTGGCTCAGAAGCTGTCCGACCGGCTCGACAACGTGCTGGTCGATGGTGGCATGGTGCTGGTTGACGGTCAAAAGCTGCCTAAGAAGCAGCTGGCGCCCGGCAGCCGACTCTTCGTGCTCCAGCAGCCCGCCGAAGCCAACCCAACGTTGGGGCGGATCAAGCTGGAGTTCTACCGGCCGGCCAAGAAGTCATCCGACGAAGATCTGCGGATGACTGATCGGTCCATCGGCGAGGTGTCATTCCGCGATGTCTTCGTTAAGCAACTGCTGACGGACGACCATCGCGCCATGGTGCCCCCGCTCTTTCTCGAGGGCGAGGTCTGCGGTCTCATCACCGCCGGCTTCCTCCACGATCACGTCGACGAGAGTCGCGACCGCTACAAGGTCAGCGTCGCCGATGACGAGCGGGTCAACGAGCTACTTCGATTGCTGCACACCGTGCAAGCGGATGTGGCCACCCACCTGGGCATCAAGCTCAAGAGCGCCGACACCGTCGACGCTCGCGGCAAGGCCGAGGTGGAGGAGCTGATCGATCGGCTGCGCCAGCGCTACGACGCCTCGGGCGACGTGCCGCCAGGCTCAGGCGATGGGGAAACCCCTGATCCCGACAAGACGACGTCCCAGAAGCGTAAGCCGCCCGCACCCGGGCTGCCTTACCTGAAGGTCGATCGTCCGGAGTACGAGCTCGACGAGACCATCACGGTCACCCTCGTGGTGCCCAACGGTGATCCCAGCGAGTTCAAATTCCACTGGGAGGCGAGCAAAGCCAAGCTCGAGAGCCAGGAAGACGGCAAGCTGGTGCTTCGCGCCAGTGAGCTCGGCCGTGGTCTGGTCACCGCTATCAACCCGCGAACCGGGGAGCTGGCGAAGACCAACTACGAGATCGTGCTAGAGCGGCGGTTTCACCTGTCCGCTCGTCTGTCGGGCATCAGCATGGGCTCGCAATTCACCGTGGTCGCTGTCAACAGTGACCGCCTGAAAGGCGAGGTGAACTGGAAGCTGGAAAACGGGTACGGCCAACTCAAGGTCGCCCCCCGTGGCCAGTCTGCCACGTTTATTCCCAGCAAGCCCGGCCGAGCACTGATCGCTGCCAGCGACAGTCTGAACCCGGAGGTCAGCGATGTTTGCGACCTGCGTGTTCACCCGGCTCAGAGCGGCGAGGCACCTCTGCGCATCCGTGATCAGTTCTTCACGGTCGTGTGGAGCGGTTTCGCCGAGAATGCCTACGATTTCCGCAAGCTGGCTACCATCGTGTATGCCGGTAGCGGTGAGGTCCACCGTCTGTACTTCAACCTCGCAGCCCCTGGCTACGAGGCCGCACTGAAGTCCGGTGGCTTTCACGAGATCGTGGCTTACGCCTTGGCGTACGAATTCGCCAAGCACTTCTGCATCGACTACGATGAGCTCGACTCGTCGGATGTGAAGAGCGTCATGCTCAGCATCCAAAACGAGGCGTCGCTCCTCTTCGAGGAGATGCTGGGCAAGTAGCCCTTCTTGAATCAACGAAGCAAGTACCCATGAACGAGGGGTGAAAAAGTATCTTCGGATACATCGTTCTGGCTCTGGGGAGAGACAGCCAACACGAAACTCCCTGGGTGGAGAACTGCATTTGTTTTGATCGCTTCTAGCGACCACTTACAAATCAGTTTTCCACCCCTCACCGTCCACAAAGTAAGAGTTGTGCTGATGAGCTGTAAGGCAGCGAAACGGTAAAAGCAATTAATAAAAACCTGGCCTAAAATGAAAAAGGACCCGGGAGGATAATGAGTGAACCGTAATGGTTCAAACAAAATCCTCACCGGATCCCTTTTCGTTCGCTTACTCGTTGCTGAAAGGCTTGCGCTTGGCCAGTCTCTGATCGGTGCGAGTCTGATAAGCTTCCAGAATGTCTTCTGATCGCAAATCGTGCTTCGCACAGAGATCCAAACCGCGCTGTCTGGCATGCTGGACAAGTCGCCAGTACCAGAATTTGGTGGGGTCTTTACCGCGTGACTGCTGGAACCTAATCCAGTGGATCTGCGGATTGTCGAGCTCCCGCCATAGGCCAATACGACCGAGCCCGCTGCCATCAGCTTCGACGTTGTAGGAGTAGCTGTCTAGCATCTCCTGCAAATCGTTGCGATAGCGCAAGCGCTCTTCTTCGGTGATCCTTTGCAGAATCTCCAAAATGTCGAGAATGACCCGCAGTTGGGTACCCATCAGGTAGCCCCTGGCTTGACCGCAGTACCGCACAGCGCCGACAGCCACAACCAGCTCGTAGAGCTCCTGTAGGCGATCGTAATCGCTGTCGTACTCACTCTCGTCTTCGTCGGCATCTTCATCATCCATGGCCGGCAGCGAAGCAGCAAGCTCCACGGCCGCAATGGTTGGCTGAAGGTCAAGTGCACCTTCCAGCCGCTCGATGTAGCTTTGGACATTGACGAGTGTGCGCTCAGTCTCCACGTTCAGACGCGGTGTCTGATCGAGCAGTGAGCGAACGATGTCAGCCAAGTCACGCAGTCGGGTTTCGACAGCGTGCAGACTGGACCAGTCTTGATCTGTCTGCAGGGCCTGCCAGCGCTCGAAGTCCGGCCTACTCAACAACTCGCTCGTCAAAGCGTAGTCGTCGATATCGGCTCGGATACCTCGGTCGATGACTTCCCGATACTGCCGAATCAGTCGCATCTGCGACGTCACAGCGGTCAGCTCGGCCAGTAGCGGCTCGGTGGTTGCCCGGGCGCTCGCCTGTTCGGCGGCGGCGGTTCGCACCTCGGCGCGGATCTTTTGGACCCGAGCCTGAGCTTCTTCGGCGGCTTTCACCATGATGTCGGCCTGGGCCGGATCTGGGTTCTGCATGTAGCGACTGGCGCGCGTCCGGAAGCCGTCTTCGGAAAGCTCCGAAAACCACTCCAAATGCTCGTTCAGCCACGCCGGCAGTTGACCCAGCTCCAGATTGTTACAGACTGCCATCTGTTTCTCGAGGCGCTCAATCAGTTCCTTGAGCTCACGCTCACCTTTTTCAAGGTGATCGTAAATCCCCAGGCCCTTTTCGAGTGCATCGACGAATTCGACAGCTTCAGTGGTGATGCGATCGTCATGACCGGCAACAATGCCAACCATGCCTTCGGCTAGCGCGCTTTGTGCAAGCGCTCTGGCCTCAAGCTCGGTCAGCTCGACAGTTGCCGTGCTTGCCGCCTGCATCAGGCCGTAAGCCATGGCTTGCATCGCCTGCTGAGCCGCACCCATGCGACCGGCAGCCAACAGCTCCAAGAGCTGTGGCAAGTCGTCGAGCGCTCCGCGCAATTCCTGCGCAAAGCGGCCGGCAACACCGTCGTTCACGAGGCCGGCTTGCAGTTGAACCATCAATTCCGACCAAAGCTCGGTCAGAGCCGTCGCATCTAGATCCGTGTTAACCCAACCTTCAAGGCCGAGAACCGGACGGTGCTTGCGCTGCTGCGAGTCCCATACGTACAAATCGGTGATAACACCGAGGTGTAGCGTAGAGGGGTCTACCGGCACGAAATCTTCGGCGATCTCCGGACCGGCAGGTATCTTGATCCAATACCGCCTGTCGCGTTCGGCCATTCTGGCACCCTTCTGTAGTCTCTCAGTTGTAAACGTACGAAAAGTACCTTATTTATAGCATGAATTACAATATTTTACAAGGAGTTAGGCAAGGCCGAGCTGCTTTTCAGCATCGGCATCAAAGACCGCCACGTTTTCGTGCGTGTTATCGATAAACAGATCACATTTAGCCTTGACGGCGGTGCCATCCAGACTGGCAGCATCGCCGCCCACTGGCTTGTGCATTTCAGCTTCTTCTTCGGCCACAAATTGCTTAAAGGTACGTTTATCATCCTTGCGATCACGCTGTTCGACATTCCGCTGAATGCGATCATAGCGCACGCGAGCATCGGCATCAATCCAGACGACAATGCCACCAAAGTCATGTACGCGGTCCACTTCTCCAGGGTTACGTAGGGAGGAAATCGCCACGCCTTCATACTCATCACGCACCAACTCGTACTCGGCAATCGCTTTATCGATGAGCACACCTAAACCAAGTTCACGGCGCCATTCAGCACTCACCATGCGCGTATTTTCGCGAATTGGCGGCAAACCACGGCGCACACATTCGGCCCGCAGTAAATCAGTCACCGAAACGAATAAATATTTGTGACGATCAGCCAACATGTGCCCGAGCGTATCTTTACCCGAGCCATTAGTACCGGCAATGCCGATGATTTCTGGCACTTTACTTGATGTAGTCATGCAACTTCTTAGCGTCGCGGTGTTTGCGCAACTTTGCTAGAGCTTTCGCCTCAATTTGACGAATACGCTCACGGGTCACACTAAATTCCTGGCCCACTTCTTCCAGCGTATGGCTCTTGCCGTCTTCCAGGCCAAAACGCAATTTCAAAATCTTTTGTTCACGCTCAGTTAAAGCTGAGAGCATGTCTTTGACTTGCTCTTTCAAAAGCTGACCAGTAGCCGATTCTTCAGGGCTTACCGTGTCTTCATCTTCGATGAAGTCAGCTAAAACCGAGTCTTCTTCGTCATCGCGAATCGAAGCATCAAGCGAAGAAATATCCTGCTTAATCTTCATGATGTGCTCAACTTTATCGACGTCAATTTCCATGGCCTTGGCAATTTCATCATTGGTTGGCTCGCGGTTCAATTCTTGGGTCAAACGGCGCTGTGTGCGCAACAATTTGTTGATGGTTTCCACCATGTGTACTGGAATACGAATGGTACGAGCTTGGTCAGCAATCGCTCGAGTAATAGCCTGGCGAATCCACCAGGTCGCGTAGGTCGAAAACTTAAAGCCTTTGTCTGGGTCAAACTTTTCAACCGCACGCAGCAGACCGGTATTCCCTTCCTGAATCAGGTCCAGCAAGTCCAAACCACGACCGACGTAGCGCTTGGCAATTGATACCACTAAACGCATGTTCGCTTCGGCCATCTGGTCTTTAGCACGCTTATCGCCAGCCACCACGCGTTTGGCTAATGCCAGCTCTTCTTCAGCAGTTAGTAACGGAATTTTACCAATTTCGCGCAGGTACAGACGGACTGAGTCGTCGGCAACGTCATCATCAAGATACACAGCCGTGTCACCACTCAGGTCTTCCTCTTCAGCCTCTTCTTCGGCCCACTCATCGGTAAAGTTTTCCACGTCAGGTTCGGTATTGGTAATTTCAATATTCAGATCAGCCAACTCGGTATAGAGGGCATCGAGCGCTTCGGCATGTTCGGGTGTTTCAGCAATGACTGCAACAATGTCGCGCTGGTCGATGTGACCGTCTTTTTTAGCCTTTTCAATCAACCCCTGCTTGGCAGCTTCCAAATCGATAGGGGCAGCATTCTTAACATTTTTCTTGTCTTTGGGTTCTTTAGCAGCTTTTTTGGCGGTAGCCATCAACTAGCTCCTTTCACTTGGTTCAATAATGCGTCGTATTGTTTAGCCCGCGTCAGCAGTTCTCGTTGTGCTGTTTCATCAGCATCGGTGAGCGCTTCGGCTAAGCGTTGTTTTTCGGTTTTGACAAATTGTTCCACCAGCCGGGTCTGCAATCGAGCGGCTTCGTAATGAAGTTCATTGAGCTCGAGACCTTGGTAGAGTTCCTCGTAGAGTAATGCCTCTATCTTAACATAATCTCCGAAGTTCTGCACGGCGCCAACCTGCTCAACAGCCTTCGCGTCCTTACCGTCGAAATCTTTATGGGTTTTCAAAAACTCCAGCAGCTGCCTGCCGCTATCGGTGTAGAGCATTTCAGGAATAATGAGCTCTAGGAATTCGCGCAGCGTGCGGCGCATCAGCATCAAACTCAAGAAGTTATCTTGAGTTTTTTGGTTTTCAACGGCAACGACATCGAGGGGTTGAGGAGCAACTTTCACCCGACGCTGGCGAGCTGGTACGTCAGTAGCCGGCGTCTTGGCGAACTTTTGCTCCAATGCATCCAGACTAACATCCAGCACCTGAGCAATTTGATTCAAATAATGATCGCGCTCCACCGGATCACTCAAACCTCGCACCACTGGCAGTAAAATATCGCTAAACTCACGCTTCCCCTGGGCGGTCGTCAGATTGAGCTCTTTTTGATAGCGAGCCATCAGCCAATCTAAAGCGTACTGATGATGCTCAATTGCCTCTTCCCACAGTTTTGGATCTTGCTTAATGAGCTCGTCGGGATCTTTACCAGAGGGAATATCAATAATACTCAGCGAAACTTTAACGCGACTGGCAATAGGGATGGCTCGTTCGGTGGCTGCTACACCAGCTTTATCGGCATCAAAACTGAGGCGAATGTCACCCGTGAAACGACTCAGAGCCTTTAGGTGCGGCTCAGTGAGCGCCGTCCCGGCCGTAGCTACCACCTGGCGCACTCCAGCTTGATGGCTGGCAATCACATCTAGGTTACCCTCTACCAGCACGGCCACTTTGGTTTTACGAATCATTTCTTTGGCCAAATGTAAGCCATAAATATGGCGACTTTTATCGTACAGAACGGTTTGCGGCGTATTGATGTACTTCGGTGCATTTGGATCATCACTGAGTAAACGAGCCGTAAACCCAATCACTCGACCTTGCGGATCTTGCAATGGAATCATCAAGCGGCCACGAAACATATCTTGCAGACCGCCCCGATAATTTTGAGCAGTGAGGCCGGCCTGCTTGAGTTCGGCCTCAGTGAAGCCCTTACTCTTGGCAAAATCAATCAGTGCTGTACCAGTGTTTGGCGAATAGCCCAAGCGCCACTCCAGAGCAGTTTCTTTGCTAAAGGCTCGCTTTTTGAGCACATATTCCAGAGCCGTCTGATTCTTTGAAAACTGAACTTGATAAAACTTAGTCGCCAGATCTAATAATGTATGCAGCCGTTCTTTGTTTGGACCACCACGCTGTGGTGAAGAGCGATATTGCTCTATATCAATCCCGGCCTTACGCGCCAACAGCTCCAGTGCACCCTTAAAATCTAAACCTTCAACTTCCATAATGAAGCTGAACATGTTGCCACCCTTGCCGCTACTAAAGTCGTGCCAGATCTGTTTCTCTGGGCTAACCATGAAGCTTGGTGTCTTTTCATTGCTAAATGGCGACAATCCGCGCCAGTTACGGCCGGCGCGCTTTAGTTGAACGTACTCAGAAATAACATCCTCAATACTTAAGCGAGCTTTGACCTCTTCAACAGCGTCCATAGTATCTATAAGTATCTAGCAGCCAAGAGTAAGTAGCAAGGGTTAGCGGTTTGGGTCGTCCGGAACTCTTATGCTTAAATATATGAATGAATCCGCAGGATCCGCAATTGCCGCAACCGACCCCGCAAGCCGGTCAACCCTATCCCCCTAGTCAAACACCTCCGGCCGCCCTCAACAACGGGCCTATTTTGCCGCAGGCTGGGGCGCCGGCAGCGCCACGACCTGCAATTGAGCCCAGCTACGACTTTATTATGGATCCTAGCAAAGGCAGTGCGCATCTGGGCGCCAAACCGAGCACTGGTGTGCGTAGCCGGTTATTAATTGCAGCCGGCGGGGGCATCATTGTGATCATTGCCTTGCTGATTGGTGTCAAACTATTCTCCAAACCCAGCCCGCTCACCCCGGTCTTAACAGCGGTAGCCAAACAGCAGCAAGAACTTATTCACCTTACTGGCGACGATTTAAATAACAATAATGAGTCCCAATATTTATCGAGCACTCATAGTGACTTCGCCATCACGGTCAATGCCAGCGTCACCAGCTCGCAAAGTCAGATGTTGAGCTATATGCAAAGTAATGGTGTTGATATCGACACCAAAATATTGGCTCAGACTTTCAATAGCTCGCTGGACGATCAACTCACCACGGCCGTGTCAGCCGGCAACTTTGACAGCGTCTTCACCAGCCTGGTAGCTCAGCAACTCAAAGCCTATCAGACGGCCCTGCAACAGGCTTACAACACCGTGCAAGGCCCAGTTGGCCGTGGTTTACTGCAAGACGATTTCCAGCAAACTCAGCTCTTACTTACCCAACTCGCCTCAACCAACAGCTAGGCCACCAACTGATACGAATGCCGGATTAAGTCCTGAACTTCTGGCCACTGCAATTGGCCCGACAGCACCAGCGTGTTCCAGTGCTTCTTATTCAGATGATACCCTGGCATGACCTCTTCATAGCGCTCACGGAGCACCGTGGATAAACCCGGGTCGCATTTTAGGCTCAGCCGCACCGGATCTTTACCTTCGGCAATCAGAGCAAACATCTTCTCACCTACTTTGTAGACGGCTACTTCCTCGCCAAACGGGTAATCTAGCCAAGCGTTCGGCATCGACAAAATATATTCTTCAACTGCTTTATGGTCCATGGCTTCTATTATGCACTAATCAAACACAATATTGACCAGGTAGTTTTATCATTTTTTAGTATTGCTTTTTTGACAAAAGGAGTATAATGACGATCAGATTCAAGGTTAAAGGAAACGGGAGGCCTTACCATGGGAGAGCGACGATTACGCACGCTATTCAAGCGCGCGCGAAACACTATTATCAATAGCACGACAGCTGCCGTGCTGGTTACTAGCAGCTTAGGTGGCGCCCTGCCAGTTATACTAAGCGGTACGGCATTCGCTACTCCCGCTGACACTAGTTTCACGACTAGCACTAACTATGTTCGCGAGAACAATACGGGTGATATCGATGCCCAGATCGTTACTCCAACCAGTTCAACCGATATTGAGTTCTTCCTCAATGGCGACACCAGTAGCCCAATTGCTGGTGTTGATGCCGGTCCGGCAAGCACGGGTCACGAATGGTACCGCCTTAAAACCGCGTTGCCTGCTGGCCAGTATGCCGTTAGCGCGCAAGTCACTCTTAGTGGTGACACCACTCCCTCTACTGTCAACGGTGGCACCACTGTCTACTCCCTAGACACACCTTCTTACTCCTACGTCTTCCCGAACGCAAGCACACACGTTTTCCGCCCAAGCGACAATCCTGTCCGAGTCAAAATTGACGACCAATACGGCCAATTCAACAATCTGCAGTTTAATGTTTACCACTTCGATGGTGGTGTACTTGGCAGCCAAGTTGGTGGCACTCTAACTATGCCTCGCAGCAGTTGTGCAGTCACCGTCCCCGCTACCAATGCTGTTTGCAACCTGAGCAACGCTCCAGGCTGGACAAACCTTAATGAAGGTACTTACAAAGTTAACTTAGCTTCAGATACCTTGGCTCACAACGGTTTGCGCTTCACTCAGAACAACTACTCCGTTCCTTTCACGATCGACAACACCGTTCCGACTATCTCAAACCTGACCATTACCAACTCTGCCCCTGCCTACAGCACCCCAGTTGACGTGAGCGCAACCGCTACTGACGCTAACGGTATCGACAGTGTGCGTTTCTACATTACCGCACCACGTGCTAGTGATGGCGTCTGTGACGGTAATGGCACAGTACTGGGTAGCGCCACTGATTCAACTGGGATTGGCAGCACGTACAGTGGAGTACTCGATACTTCAGCACTAACTGGCGACTACTGTGTCAACGCACAGTCCGCAGATAATGCCAGTCACCACAGCGCTATCTTGCGTCAAAAAGTTACCATCGACAACAGCGCCCCGGCCGTCCCAACTCTGACCTTCCCAGTCGACGGCGTTGTTCGTCAAACTTCCAACAGCAACCACTCTGACTGGTCAGCAGTCACCGACCCTGACGGTCCCGTTACTTACAACTACGAGTCAGCCTTTGACACTGCTTTCACTAACTTGGCATACGGCCCGTCCAGCACTGGCACTGCCACCACCATCGCTAACCCAGGTGAACCAGAAGGTACGTACTACTGGCGCGTCCAAGCCTGCGACGCTCTCGGTAACTGTAGCGCCTGGTCAGCTTACCGCACGATTCACATCGACAACACCGCACCAGTAGTTTCTGTCACCCCAACCGCCGGCTCACTACTGCATGGCACTGAAACCTTCCACATTACTGTTAACGAAGCCCACCCAGGCAACTGGAGCCACGTTTACGTCTACTTGTATGACAATGGCGGCACTCAGAAGAGCAAAGGCGCCAGTGTTGATCTGAGCAGCGGCAGCGCCGACTTTACCGTCGACACTAGCCTGCTCGATGATGGCTTAGCTACCTTCGACGTCGGTAAGTTAACTGACGCTGCTGGTAACTCGACGAGCGTTGACGCAGGTCACCCGTCCGGTGGCGACAGCTACTTCAAGAACTACTTGATCGACAACACCGCACCAAAAATCACCGTCAACAGCTTGTTCACCCACGCCAGCACTCCGACCGTTACCGGCACCGTTGACGACCCAACTGCTAACATTAGCGTCCAAGTCCACGGTCACATCTACACCGCCACCAACAACGGCGATGGCACCTGGAGTGTTGATGTCACCAACCACTTGACTGATGGCGTCTACGACGTCCAAGCCACCGCTACCGATGCAGCTGGCAATGTGGGCACCGACAGCACCACCAACGAACTCATCGTTGACACGCACCCAGCTAGCACGCCAATTCTGATTACTCCACTGGATGGCAGCTTCACCAACGACAACACGCCACTACTCAGCTGGCTACCTTCACTGACACCTAACGGCCCGGTCGGCTACGAAGTTGAAGTTGCTACCGACAGCGGTTTCACCAATGTTGTAGTTGACCACTTGGGCAGCTCATTGCTCTACAACTCCCCAACCTTAAGCGATGGCACTTACTATGTCCGCGTTCGCGGCACTGACATTCTGGGCGGCCAGAGCGGCTGGAGCGGTACTCATAAGTTCACGGTTGATACTGCAGCTCCTAGCGTTCAAATCACCTCTCCAGGCAACGGCGACCACGTCAAGAACACTGTTCCCGTTACTGGCACCTTCAGCGATGCCAACGCAACCGCTTACACCTGGACCGTCGTAGACTCACACCACCACATTGTCTACTTCCACTTGGCTGGTGGCACCACCGTCAATCCACTGAGCCTCAGCTCATTTGCCGATGGTACCTACACCATCACATTGGAAGGCTTTGACGCCGCTGGCAACCACACCAGCTCCACTATCACCATCGTCATCGATGACATAGCTCCAACCGTAGCTATTAGCGGCCCGAGCTTCACCAACGACAACACCCCCACAGTCACCGGCACCGTTGATGACCCCGATGCTACTATCAGCATCAATGTCGGTGGCCACGATTACACTGGCACCAATCATGGCGACGGCACCTGGAGTGCGGACGTCACCCATCACCTGAACGACGGTCACTACACGGTCAGCGTAACCGCTACCGACTTGGCCGGCAATGTCGGCACCAACACCGCCTCAATGACAGTTGATGCTCACCCGGCTTCCACGCCATTCCTGCTCACACCACTGAACAACTCTTACATCAGCGACAATACGCCATTCGTTTCATGGCTACCATCACTGACGCCTAACGGTCCTGTGACCTATGACCTGCAGATTGCTACCGACAGCGGTTTCACCAATGTTGTCGTTGATCACAGCGGCAACGGTCTGACTTTCAGCCCCAACACCGCTTTAAGTGATGGCACCTACTACGCTCGCGTTAACGCAACAGACCACCTCGGTGGCCAGAGCAGCTGGAGCGGTGTGCACCAGTTCACCATCGACACGGTCGCGCCTCACGTGCACATTTTCCGTCCTCACGATGGCGCATTCGTTCGCGGTACTGTTCAACTGCGTGGCTACGCGAGCGACAGCAACCCGAACCGTTACGCCTGGGTCATTACCAACTCGCACAATCACATTGTCTTCATTCAAATCCTGCAAACCCCGCCAGTTGCTCCCGTTAACTGGGACACGACCGGCGTGGCTGATGGCACCTACACCATCACCCTGAGCGACAGCGATGCTGCCCTCAACAGTAACTACGATTCAGTCACGGTCACTGTCGATAACACCGCCCCGACTATCAGTTTTGCAAGCCCCAGTGATGGTGATACCGTTCACGGCACAATTGATGTGAACGTGGACGTCAACGACACCAACTTAAGCCAATACCGTCTGCGCGTTGATGGCAACTTGGTCCAGAGCGACCACCACGCTGTTAACGGTACCGAGACCTACAGCCTGGACACCACCACCCTCAGTGATGGTAGCCACACCCTGAAGGCCGCTGCCCGCGACGCCGCCGGTAACTGGGCCAGCGTGACCGAAACCATTGTGGTCGACAATGCTGCTCCAGCCGTACCAACCGCAGCTTTCACAGCCACTCCTAGTGGCACCAACGTAGCTGATGGCGGTGTCACCAACTCCCTACACTTCACCTTCAACCTGACCAACCCAGCTAGCGATGGTGTAACCCGCTACCAACTAGAATACTGGAATAACATTAGTGGCTCAGCCTTTGACGGCCAGGCCAACGCTTGGAGCCCAACCGACTTAAGTGGTTACTCAAGCTCTTTGGGCGTTTACAATGACCAGTTTACCCAGGGCGATGGTACACACTTCTTCGCTTTCAGTGCTTGTGATGCCGTAGGCAACTGTTCAGCCTTCTCAACCCCATTCCAGGTAACCTACGACAGTACAGCTCCAACCACTCCGGTGGCCAACCCAGCTGCTGGCACTTACACCAGCGCTCAGTCAGTCACTTTGAGCAGCAGCGATACTGGCAGTGGCTTAGCTGGCATCTACTACACAACTGACGGCACCACACCAAACAACACCGGCAACGGTACGTTGTACACCGGCGCCATCAGCGTTGGCAGCAGCGAAACCATCACGGCTATTGCTTACGACAATGCCGGCAACGCCAGTGCAGTCCTGACCGCCAACTACACCATCAACATTCCGTCACCTACCCAGCCGACCACGCCAACGCCGAACACCAACGACAACAGCGATAACACCGACACGGGTAATGTGCTCAGCACCGAAACAACTACGCCGAACGATCAGAACAATGACGGCGGCCAAGTGAAAGGTGCTAACACCGACAAGGGCAACAACGATAAGTCACAGAACAGTAACTTCCTCGGCCTCGGCTGGTGGTGGTTACTGGTCTTGGCAGCTATCCTTGGTGGCTGGTGGTTCTTGTTCGGTCGCCGCCGCAAAGATGACGACGAAAATTAAATAAAAACCCCTAACTAAAAAGAAACTCCCCGTACAACCGGGGAGTTTTTAAGTGGCACTCCTAGTTAACCTGATCGTTCGTTTTAAAGAATTCCAAATAGTACTGCAGCTCTGCAATTGAAGCCTGGATGTCATCGAAGGCCCGATGGGTTTCATTCTTGCCAAAAGTCACGCCATATTTGCCCTGCATGACGATCTTCCAAGCTGAAACGTCCAGCATGCGGTAATGCAGCAAAGCATCAACTTCTGGCCACCACTTCTTAATAAATATCCGGTCATTATGAATAGAGTTGCCCGCCAGGATCGCCGGCTCATCACCAAACTGAGCCTTAATAAAGCCAATCAGTTCATGGATCACATCTTGCTCTGGTTTACCTTCATTGCGTACTCGATCAGTTAAACCCGAGCTGTCGTGTTGCGCCTGGGCCCACTCGTTCATCTGTGATAATTTCTCTTCTGGCTGCTTAATGAGCGCTTCGTAGCTGGCTAGCGTTTTAAACGTAAAATCGGTTACCTCAGCAGCAATTTCAATAATGACGTGCTGATCCGGATCAAGTCCAGTCATTTCCAAATCAACCCACAACAGTTTGGTGGGAATAGCGTTTTTATCTATTTCAGCCATGTTCCTATGATAGCAAAAAGAGACCATTTATGGCCTCTTTCCTGCTCGCTAGCTAACAATTAACTCTTGGCGCGAGCTTGGGCCAGAGCGTCACTGTACCACTTGAGCTCTTCCAGGGCACTTTGTAACGAAGCATCGAGGTTACGTGGATTGGCTTTGCCGGCCTCGGTCAGCTCGCCCTTGTCGTCAATTTGCTCACTCATGCCACTCAAGGTTAGAGGCGACAGCGATGGTAGCGGCACGGCTTTGCTTTCCGAAACAATCTCTTTTAAGTCAGTTGCAGCCCGAGCCCCACCAGCCGCGCCATGCGACACCACACTTGCCGGTTTACGCTCCATCTCCCAGGTAATGTAGTCAAAGGCATTCTTTAGCACACCGGGTACGGAGTGGTTGTATTCAGGTGTTACAAAAACATAGGCATCGAAGGAATCGATTTTTTTGAGCCATTTCTGTGCGGTTGGATCAATGTCGCGGTTCGGATTGTAGCGTGGACTGATTGGCTCATCAAAAAACGGCATCGGGTAGTCTCGCAAGTCGACTAGCTCGGCCTCTATCCCATCCATCTTCTGAGCACCATTGACGACCCACTTTGCCATTTTGTCGCTTTGACGGCCTTCACGAGTGGCCCCTAAAATAACCCCAAGTTTCATCTGCTACCCCTTTATGCTATACTTTTTATAGTTATTAACTAAGCTAGTATAATCCTCGTACTATACTTTGTAAAGCATGAAAATTACCCCTGTTAGCAAACCAGTTGAACCCAAAGTTGGCTGTATCGCCAGTGCCATGGAGATTATTGGCAACAAGTGGACTGCACTGATCTTGCGTGACCTTGTTGGTGGTCGAAAGCGCTTTTGTGAGCTCGAGAAATCCGTAGGCAACATTAATCCGCGCACCCTCAGCCAACGTTTAGATGACTTGGAGCAGCACGGCATTATCAATAAAGAGAGTTTCGCTGAAGTTCCACCACGCTGCGAGTACAGCCTGACGCCCAAAGGCTATGATCTCATCCCTGTTCTACGCCAAATGGCGGCGTGGGGCGAAAAGTACCCTAGCGCTTAGTGGAATTGTACTAATTACTCTTGGGGTTTGAAGTCGAGGGACGCTGAGTTGATGCAATAATGTTGGCCGTTGGGCGAGCTATCGTCTGGGAATAAATGGCCAAGATGGCTACCGCAATTCTTGCAAATAACCTCAGTGCGGTGCATGCCGAACTTATTATCATCCTGCAGCTCGACAGCATCAGAATTAGCGACATCAGAAAAGCTGGGCCAGCCGATTAAGCCCGGCATGGTCGACTCATACTTGGTATCACTTTTAAACAGCAGTTGGCCGCAGGCTGCACAAGTATACTCGCCTGTTTGAAAATTGTGCAGCCATTTGCCAGTACCCGGCGCTTCAGTGCCCTTTTCGCGCAGTACATGATACTGCTCAGGAGTAAGCCGAGCTTTAAATTCGTCTTCGGCGGTCAACTATTTCTTCTTTGTGCTGGTCTGGCCGGCTGACAGCCACAAATAGACACAGATCAGAAGCTCAAAGACAACCAGTGACACTAAGAGGGTCAAAAGTGGTTGCCAAAAATTAAGTCGCCAACCGCCGCCGCTACCATCAACACCGCTGAGCCAATCGGCTGGACGAGTCGCCCACGCGCCGACAGCTTGCCAGGCGATCATGGCTAAAACGACTGCCACCACTACTGATGAGGCATCTTTTCGCTTAAGAATTGCTACTGTACGCATTTGTATTCTCCTTAGGTTATACCTAAGGCTCATTATAGTACGTACTGCTCGTTGTTCAAGAGCTAGGATTTCTTCTTGGGGCGATCGAACTCATCGAGATTAAAAGATCGAAGGATCAAATAAATCACGAGTAGCACAAACAAAAAGCTCGCTAAGCTGTGCACGAACAACCCCCATTGGAAGTTTTCGTGTCGACCGCGGAAATGCCAAGTGAACGTACGTTTCACCAATGACTCACCAAACAAGAGATTAAACAAGGGGTCAATGAAGCTGGTTATTAAGTCTTTGATCAACTGCTGAGCCTGCGTACCGATGGCAAAACCAACGGCCAAACCCACAATGGCATGTTCGCGCAGGAAGCCAACAAAGCCTTTAGCAGGGTTTAACTCTTGAACCACCACTTGAGCAACCGGCTTTTGGGTACGCTTGCTTTTGGGTTGTTCAATACGAATTACCGTGCCGCTGGTAGCGGTTTGGACGGTTGTTGGTTGACGACGTTTACGTGCTTGAGCCATAGTTCTCCTTTACATCTTATCAGGCGCCGTAATACCAAGCAGTTCAAGGCCAGCTTTGAGACAGTCCGCATAGCGTTGTGCCAGACTCAGACGCACGGCTTGGCGTGGATCATCAATCACCCGATTGTGCTCGTAAAAGCGGTTAAACACTTGGGCCAATTCATATAAATAGGTGCAGATGTGATGCGGCATGAGCTCGGCCGTAGCCTTGTCGACTACCTCTGAATACTCACCAATTTTGCGCAGCAAGGAGCGTTCGTCAGCTTCAAGTTCACCGGTTATCTTACCCGGTTCTACAGCCTTCGCTAGAATGGACCGGGCTCGAGCATGCGCATACTGCAAATACGGCCCGCTATTGCCTTCCAGGCTGACCGATTCGGCCGGGTTATACATAATGTCCCCGCCGATTCGGTTTTTCAGGAAGGCATACTTAACCGCTCCGAGCGTCGTGCGCTCGTCATCCTTGCCCGTCAACTCATGATTAGCCGCTGCCGCAGCATCCAGCACGTCAACTGCGCGCAAGATATTGCCCAGGCGACTACTCATTTTCACGCCGCCGGCAAGCTTGACGATGCCATGTGTCAGGTGTGTTGTGCGCTGGGCAAGCTCGGGCTGGAATTGTTCAATGCTCTTCAACACTACTTTCATGTACTCGATGATGTCGTTGGCAGTGATAATAACCGAGCGGTCAAAATGATAGTCTGCCCACTTGGCCATAATCAGCCCAACGTCTTTGGCTTCATAGGTTGGCAAGCCTTGCGAGTTGATGAACACACGGGTGTGTAGATCGTACTTTTCACCGTTAAATACTACTGCGCCGTCGCTCTCTTCATAGACACTTCCAAGGTGTTCTTTGACAGTTTTTAGGCCAATCGGAGCCGTTTGACTTTCTGGGTAGTATTTCTCAAAGTTGGTGCCGATTCGAGCATAAAATTGATCAAAATAATCGTAACTCCATCCCCGGCACGTCCAATATATTTGCGCGAATGGTGAGTCGTGATCAGTATTGGTGTGCAGCTCATACACGCGCTTGTTGATGGCAACAATTTCAGCCTTAGCCGTTTCGTCGTCTTCATAGGCAGCATTGCCTTTGACGTAGCATTCACTGAGCCAGTTGGCATGCTCAGCTTCCGGTACGTTAGCCAATTTCTCCGGCTGCTCACCCCCTAATTCACGCAAAATTGCCCAAAGATTTTTAGCGACGTGCAGACCGACATCACCACCAAAATTGACACGATGTACCGTAGCTCCCGCGTGCTCTAACAAATTGGCAATGGCATCTCCGGTGATACTGGTATAAAGGTGTCCGGCATGGAGAACTTTAAAGGGGTTTGGATCGGAGTACTCAGCAACGATGGTTTGACCAGCTAATGATTGGGCTGGCCGTGTTTCAGCTGCTTGAATCAAAGCTTGATCAGATAACTTCAAGTTGATAAAACCAGGGCCAGCCACGGTGATTTCACTAACCTGATCGGTTAAATCAGTATGTAGTTTTTCAGCCAAGGCTTCGCCCACTTCGCGAGGATTCTTGCCAAGTTGCTTCGCTAGCTGCAACGCCACGTTGGTAGCATAATCACCAAACTGCTCTTCGGGGCGCATCAGCTCGACGCGCACATCGTGATCGCCGAAAAGTTCCGTCACTGCGGCTGCAATGGCCGTTTCCAACACTGTTTGCATAACTCTAGTTTAACAGATCAGGGATTACGACCTTCATGCAACAGCCGGGCGCCGTACCAAGTCAAGCCATAGACCGTGGCAAGCAGTACAAAAAACGAGATAACCGTCACGAATAATTGCGGATAGGTCGCCGGGTGTAGTAAGCGATCGGAAACGTCAAATAATAAGCCGCCGGGGTTGGTCAGCACGTCCCAGCTATTCCAACGAAGGTCGCGGCCGATATAAATAGCAAAGCTGCAGAACAGTAAGGTGAGGGCAATCCAGCTGGCAGCAGCACGCTCACTTAAGCGCTTCCTGAGCTCCACATGGACGAGGTACAAACTGCAGCAGCCCAGCAGCACCGCCGTATAAATAAAGGCTGTGAACATTACCGCATCGTAGAGCACATCAACACGCTTCACTTCTTGCAGGTGAATAAAATCACTGATCATATAGAAACTATTCGGAAGAAATAGCAGCCACAGCGCGCTAGCCAACAGCCCTTCCCAGCTCGACCAGAGTTTGCGGCGCAAAGTCCGGACCAGCCAGACGGTCAAGCCCAGCGGTATCCAGGCCAAAAAGAGATCCCAGGGCAAGTAGCTGTATAACCAGCTGTGGTTACGCCACGCCCCATACAGATAAAACCCAGCACTGACAAAAGTTGACACAGCCAGTGCCAAAACAAATTGCCTCCGGGGCGGCCGCCACGAGTTCATGCTTATAGTATAGCAAACAGAGGTGGGTTTAGCGGTCGAGTTCGACTTTGAGCTTCTCGACCAAGTCCACGGGTGTTGGATTGAGCCCGTTCAACAAGGCCGTGTATAAGCTTACAAAATCACCAAAATTGGCTGACCAAAGGAGTTGCTGCAGCAATGTCTCCCCTTCTGGCTTAATGACCAGGGGCGCTGGGCGCTGGCCTGACAGTAAGCGCTCGCTGACTTCAAAACGCTTTTGAATTCTGGGGTGTTCAAGATTGGAACGAATTTCAATCACCGCGTACGGCTTATCGACCGGGTGGCTGGTCCAACCAATGAACTCGTTGTGATTGAATTCAGAATATTGATTCACCCAAGCCACATTTTTAGCATTCTCATTGAAACAAATCTTAAGTTTATTAGCGGCTGGAAACAGTTTTGGACCACCGTAAACCACCACTGATTTGCCAATCACTTCCAACGCCATTTGCTTGGCTGGATTTTGAGCCGTTGGCACGTCAGCCCGCCAAGCAGCGGGCTTTTCGCTTAACCATGTGGCTGTGGCCGCTAGCTCATCACGGCTACCCGCCGGCACCAGACCTAGAGGCTCAAGCAGCTGCACAAAAGCCGCCAAGAAATAACCAGAGCTCATGCGCGGTTGAATACCACTTGGAACCTCAAACAATGGGTACTGTTTTTGCTTGGCTAGCTCGGCTAATTTGCCACCTGCGGCAATCACCACAATTTGCGCACCTCTTTCCTCGGCAGCAGCCAAAGCGCTCAACGTTTCTTCGGTGTTACCCGAGTAGCTGGAGGAAATAAATAATGTGTTCGTGCCCACATACGTCGGCACTTCATAATCCCGCACAATCTCAAACGGCACATTGGTACCGGGCCAACTGCGCAAGAATACACCGGGCAAGGCTGAGCCACCCATGCCTGCCAGCACCACATTCCAGACATCATGAAAGCGCGACAGATCAACTTGATAGATATGCTGCAATTGCTGCCATTGTTTTTCGGCCACACCCAGCGCATCCTGCGCATCGCGGTCGTGAATCATTTTGAGATCGTCGAGCATGCATCCTCCACTTGTGCTTATGCCAATCAGTTGTATATAGTATAGCGTAAGCATAACAATTACAGGGGGTGGGATGTTTCCGCAAGATAATCAAGCTGATCAGTCAAACGCTGCAATTCCCGATCAATCAATCGACGGCGCCATGCAGGCTCAAGACGACACCAACGCCCAATCTAACGGTATCAGCTGGGGCCATCCTGGCACGCCCCTGAATAACGACAACCAGTCATCCCCCGCCCCAGACAACTCAAATAGTGACTCGGCACCGAATAACAGCGATGCACCAACACCCAACAGCGACACATTGAACGATCTGTTAAACATCAAGCAGCAAGCACTTGGTGAGTTATCTCCGCTAGTAAGCCACCTAGATCAATCGCCTGAAGAGCGCTTCCGCACAGTCATGATGATGATTCAGGCCACCGATGATCAGTCCAAGATTCAAGAAGCCTTCAGCGCCGCTCAGGCCATTGAAGATGAAAAAGGTCGCGCTCAAGCCCTGCTCGACGTCATCAACGAGATCAACTACTTCACCCAGCATCACGATAACGCCTAGCTTGGTACAATACCAGCGTGAAGCTACGCATCGTCAATAACGTATTGCTCGGATTAATCGTGCTGGTTAACGGCTACGTTATTCTGGCCCCTTTGTGGCCAACTTTAACCTGGCAATTCGACAATCACACCGCCGAGCAACAACGCCTGCAGACGGTGATTAATCACGCTCCAACAAGTACCAAGACAGTAACACCGACTCAAGTTAAAGGCCATCGAGTCATCATCCCAGCCATGGGGCTCAATCAGCCAATTTTAGAAGGTCCTATCTATCAGCAGTATCAGATTTTAAATAAAGGTATTTGGCGCTGGCCGGCCAGCAGTACTCCCGACAGGGGTGGAAATACGGTGTTGATTGGGCATCGCTTCACCTATACCGATCCTCAGGGTGTCTTTTACTTCTTAAATAAAGTGCACGTGCATGATGAGTTAGCCGTGTTTTGGAGCGGCATTGCATATAAGTATCGGGTAAGTAGTATTCGAGTGATAGCACCGAGCAACACCGCCATCGAAAACCCCACCAAACAAGCTCAACTGACCCTATTTACCTGTACGCCGCTGTGGTTACCCAAAAATCGTCTAGTCGTAGTGGCAACTTTGGAGTCACAGCTATGAGCGAGCGCACGAAGTTCTGGCTACTCTTGGGCTTGTTGGTGCTTAGTATTGCCTGGGCTTTATTGCTCAACAGTCAGGCCAATCACATCCTGCTAAAACCTTAGATTTGCGATTATGAGGCGGCGCAGCTAAACTAAACAATAGCAGTAAGGAGTTAAACACACATGGCACGCTTACCAACTCCTGGTGGTGACGTTGGGGATTGGGGTGACATCCTCAATACCTTTTTACGTGTCTCACACGCCACCGATGGTACGTTGAATGCTAGTGTAGTTGATACCTCGCAGATTAAAAATGGCGCCGTCACCAATGCTAAGCTAGATAGCACCACGCAAAGTGCTTTGGCGGCGGCGTATCAAAAGCCAGTCGGCGGCATTCCTGAATCAGATCTTGCCAGTAGCCTACAGACCAAGATCGATGCTGGTGGCACTGCTTACCAGAAACCGGGCACCGGCATTCCAGAAGCTGACTTGAGTAGCGCTACACAATCAAAAATTGATGCCGGCAATACGGCCTATCAAAAGCCCGGTACTGGCATTCCTAAGACCGACCTAGCCAGCAGCGTGCAGACCAGCCTGAGCAATGCGGACAGTGCCGTACAAACCGTCAACAGCAAAAACCCTACCGCCGGCGATGTCACATTAAGTAAGAGTGATGTGGGCCTCAGCAATGTCGACAATACTTCAGATGCCAGTAAGCCCGTCTCGACAGCAACTCAAACCGCATTAAATACTAAGCTAACAGCGAGTAGCAACTTATCTGACCTTGGCAGTGCCAGCTCAGCTCGCACCAACCTTGGGCTCGGTGGTGCCGCCACCCTGAATGTCGGTGCAACCAACGGCACCGTAGCCGCTGGAGATGATAGTCGGCTTGTTGGTGCACTACAAGCCAAAGAGCAAACCACCGCCCCGTCCAGCCCGGCCTCCAACGACCTTTGGTATGACTCTACCAATGATTTACTAAAACGCTGGAACGGCAGTGCTTGGATTGTAGCTGGAGCTAGCAGCTTCGCACCGATTATGACGATGGGCACGGCTGTGAGCACTTCCGGCGCCCTTGCCATTAATACACAATCGTACTGTAGTGCAGCCGGTGGCAACCTCACCATGACCCTACCAACTAGCCAAACTGCTGGCACACGAATCATCGCCACGAAATCAGAATCTTCTACCAATACCGTGACCGTTACCGGCAATATTCAAGGTATCGCCAGTCAGTCATATGTTTTGAGCTTGGTTGGCCAGACTGTCCAGTTTGAGGCCGACAGCAGCGGCTCTTGGTGGCCAATCAGTAGCCGTTACGATTTATCAACCCTGGATAGCCGGTACCAACTAGCCGGCTCAGCGGTGGGTTCATCATTGGCCTATTCCCAACTTGCAACTGGAGTCGGTGGTATTGCCACCAACACCACGTTCGTAGACATTACGGGCATGCCACTGACAATTTCACCGGTTTTAGGCACACGAGCAGTTGAGATCCAAGCCCGATTGGTGTTACAGCCAGCAGCGGCAACCACGGTATCCGTCGCCATCTTTGACGCGACAGCCTCAGCTATTATTGCGAATAGCGCAACTACTGTTAGCACGGCGAGCGGTTTTGTCACTATTTATGTGTCCATCCAAGTCACACCCGGCGCCGGCACTCGTACCTATCGACCACAAATCTCCACAACTAGCTCTACCGCCTGCAATGTCTATGGCTCAAACGTCAACAACCTGATTAGTTACATATCTGCCATCCAACGATGAGTGTCATTGAAGTTGCTGAATCTGGGGTGGGTGTGTACGGAACAGCTGGCGACAGCTCAATTGTCATGTACGATAGTGGCCGCACCAGCCACAAAGGTCTGATTTTAGCCCTCCATGGCCGCTCACTCACTTCGTTGACGTGGGGACCAATCACCAGCGGTACTGCTTACGAACATGTGCGAGCCCTCGTTCGCGCAGGTTACGTGGTGATATCTGGCGATGCCGCCGGTACCACCGCCTGGTCGAGCCCTGCTGCCATGACCGCCGTTAACAACATGAAAAACTACGGTTTAACCCGCTTCGGCGGTACCAAGTACGCTTGCATGGGCTTTTCAATGGGTGGCTTAACAGCACTTAATGTGCAGAAACGTGATAGCGCCTGCCTTGGCTCGATGATGTGGTCACCTTGCACCGACTTAAGCTGGGCTTACGGACCAGCTGGTTACACACCAGCTTATGGCGGAGGCGTGTCTCCCCTGCAAGCTACCTATCAAGCGGAGATTAACACCGCTTTCAGCTGTAATACCAGCACCTATGCCACAGCCACCAATGGCTATCGTATTTATGATGAATATTCGACCTGGTCAAGCCTGGGCCCAGTAAAAATTATTCACGCTGATGATGACGCTACGGTTCCCATCGCTCAAATCAAAGCCTTCGTGAATGGTGTGAATGCTCCACAAGTTAGTTTGCACGAACTCGCCAGCGGCGGTCACGGCCCTTGGACCGGTACTGATCCTAGCGAAACTGCTTCGTTCTTTAACTCACTCGGCTTCTAGCGGTTGGTTTTAGGGTGAGCTGGTCGCTTCCAAAAGCGAATTACTAACGCACTGCATAGCAGCACACATGCAACTGTTGCGGCGAGAATTAAGTCAAAACCTGTATTGGTTAAAACTCCGGCAGAACCGTCACCTGAAGTATGCCCACTACTGGTGTGAGTGCCGGCACTTTGGTAAGCTCCAGCCCCGTACGCCCGGCTATTATAAGCTTGCCCAAAGATTGTGAAACTGTATTGCATATTTTAATTTCACCCGATATGGTTTATTATGCTTATGATACCATCAAAATGGGTCGGTGAAAATTAACTAGCGAGGTTCGTAAAGGGATGTTAAGCAATTTTGCAATCGGTGACTTCAGCTCATTTGATCTGATTATTATTTTAGTCATCATTCTACTGTTGTTCGGCGCCAAGAAACTTCCGGAACTGTCGAAGTCAATCGGTCAGTCAGCGCACGAACTGCGCAAGGGCTTGCAGGGCGACCTCAACGATACCAAAAAGCCCGACGACCACAAAGACGCCTAAAGTACTCTTTATAACGGCATCGCCGTGATGTTCGTAACTGTTGAGCGTGCCGTTGTGGCCACGCCCAGATAGGTGTTGGCATCGATCGTTGGGTCAGACATCGACGTACTATTATTAACTCCTGCTCTACTGGAAAAGTTAATGGTTGAGCCCTGCATCATAAATTTGAAATCCCCTAGCCCACGGCAAAAACCTATACTATCAACCGAGCGCTCGCCGGCATCTTCGTTGATAATATAATCGGTTGCCGCCGTGCTGTCGGCCCACTGATAGCGATAGCCCTGGGTGAAGTCACTGGAGTTCGTACGAAGCTGCGACACGCCCCAGTGTTGCGGGCTGGCGCTACCGCCATTGCTTGCCACCGTGTAATGCAAGAGCATGTTAGTTGAGCCAAGATTGGAGATAAACGAGCTATTAATGCCTAAGTTGCCAAACGACACCACTGGCAAAGTCGTCGTGGTATTGCGAAGATTATCAAAAAACTGAGTTGGGTTACATCGTAGCTGGAGATGGCTACCGTTCGTTACTTGGTTCCAGTAGCTTCCCTTGGTTAGTGTGGTGTGCGGACCCCCAGTCAAATTACTGGTGTCTATCTGATAATACATAACTCCACCGATATACTCAGCCGTAATATATAACCGAAATGGCGTCGAATAGGTATAGCCGAGCGAGCCAGTCGTGAGGATTATCTGCGTGCCAACAGAATTGAAGTAAATAAAGAACCAGTTGCGCTCAGAAAGTTCTATCTGATAGCACTCTGAGGTGGCTGGATCTTTGAAAAAGTCCACGACCATATATGCTTGATCCCCAAGCGCCGAAGAGCCTGGGTCACAGTCAACCGATATTGCCACGTTACCGACAGCCCCAGGCATAGGTATATCTGCTTTCGAACTGCCCGAGGACGAAGTAAACCGCGCGGTACTGATCACTGGAGTGCCGCCTATCGTGCTCCAAGCTTGACCATTATAGGCCGTGCCGAGAGCACCGTCTGGTCGATTGAAGTTATCGATCAAAAGCGGGTCAAACACATTGTACGGTGTGGCACGGATGCCTGGTCGAGCAGAGGAAAGCATTACTTCACTCCCCCATTCATCCAATTACCGCCGATATAGCGACGTTTAAGCGCGAACCAATAAGATGAGGAAAGAGGTTAAGGTGTCCAGGACGCTCAGCCACTGTTAAACCTATAAAGACATTCAGTGATGGATACGTAGCCGGTGAGTTCACACCCGGATTATAGTGAGTGTCCAAAATCCAATTATTAGCGCTGTTAGCGGGTAAATACGTAAATGTGGTCGATCCAGTAAGATTTTCGGTTTGGGTGTTGCCCGGTACCGAAAAGGCCACCACTACCAATTGTGAGCCAGTGGTTGGCACAGCATCACCGGCCGTTGGAGCGTTGGTGTTCGTTTGGCTAGACATGGTACTGGAACTAAGAATAGTTCGGCCAAGTGGCAAGCCACTAATTTCATACACTCTGAAGATATATACTCTAGTGCCCGAAACCGTCGAAAGTGTGACAGTAATATTGTTAACGGCCGCCGTAACCTCGCCATACCAAACTGGCATTTCTTCGTAATCAAAATTGGCTGGTTCGCGAGAGAGTTTGCTATACCATGTCGCCCCGGCTCCTGATACGCTATCAACCGCACCAGCTTCACTCGCCGGCAGAACGAGCAAGGCGTTGCCAGGTGTGGTTGTCCAACCTAAATTTATAGTTTGTGGACCAGTAAAATTACCCGTCCCATTATCAACAAACCAACCACTTTGAACAATATTTGGTTTAAAATTCGCGCTGTTTTGCCGGATACCAGGCCGGGCTGCGGCTATTGTCATCTATTCATCCTATCCTAACGACCAATATACGTAAGTAAACAATGTATTTGGTATGGCCGTTGCATCGGTTGTAGCGCCAAAGTTCATCCAAAGTACATAGTCGTGACTGTCGATAGACGAATTATATTGGTAATACTGGTGCTGACTAGTATTGAATGAACCGCCGCTACTAAAGGAAGCTAGATATAAATCAAGACTATTGGCCGGCATGCTATCGATAGGACCTATTTGATGACTCGAACCACTGGCGTGCGCTTGGGTGTGCAACGCGGTTTGACCATCACCGCTCGTGGTTCTAAAGAGCGTCGTACCACTCATGGGGATTGAGGGGTGAATTTCAAAAATATACATCGGCCCGTAGCCTCCCCCAAATGTGGAGTCTGCCGTAACCGACACATTACTCACAGAGGCCGTGGCTATAGTCCAGTCAAGTGTCATACGACCATAGTTAGCGGAGCCATACTGGTAGCCATCGGCCGCGTGGTTCATGGCAATACTATTATATGAAAAGCCATTGTCACCCCCGCCCGTGAACACATGCGTAGCGACAACGATATTGCCGACACTTACTGGGTTAGTAAAAGATATTGTGCGAGTAGTTCTGGCACCAGAGAAGCCTGCATCAGTGGCCGACTGTACGAGTGTAAACGTACGAGAAGTGTTGGCGTTTTGCCGGATACCAGGCCGGGCTGCGGCCAGTGTCATTAGAAACTTTGCCCTGCGTTAAAGCCCAACCAATTGGTGCCATCAACACACATGAATGAAAAGACGTCAGTTTTATTGGCCGTAGTCGTTAAAGTAGGTGCCGTACCACCAGACCACTTCACTGTTCCCGGCCACGTGACGGTTCGCGAACCCGTCGCATCCTGGAGTAAAACGAGGGTGAGTGATTTACCGGCTACCGCTGTTGGAAATGTCAGTGTGCAGTTGCCGGTAAGCGTAATGTAATGAACAGTTGCCGTGGTGACGTCTGGCAACGTTTGGCTCGTACCCGAGTTGGCAACAGTGTTAATGTTTTCAGTAATAGGTGCTTTCGCTGCCAAGTCAGTCGTCAAATTGGTAACTTTTGACTCAGGGATCGAATTAACTGCTACTGTCGGAGCAGTACCCGTGCCGCCAACCGTAATGGTGCTGTCGCCAGCCGTGACGCTACTGACGCTACCACCCGGTGAATCGGCGACTTGCGTCCAAGCCTCGGTCCCGCCAACCAATAGCTGAAAGTCAGCAACAGGACTAAACCAGGTTAAGAATCCGTGGTCTATCGGCCCCGCAGCACTAATCGGCGACGGGTCCATATATTCAAGGCTAAAGGCCCCCGTTGTTAGGCTGCTACCCGAAACTCCACCCGTGATCAATCCACTCGGATCAAAAGTAATAAACATTGTGAATGGGGTTGCGGCCTCACTAAACGCTATGGTAGTACCGCCTGTAGAGGCAACAGTCACACCATTGCGAAGAATCTCGATTCCAAACGCGCCAGGGCCTGAGCCACCACCAGAGATTACGTAGAGATGCGTCTGATAGCCATTATTGCCTTTGACATACACTAAGGGGGAGCCCTCTATAAAACTAAATGTTGTGCTAGCTGTTACCGCCACATTGTTACTATTCGCGACCGTTATATTTCCCGTGCCAGTATTGCCACTCGGTATAACAGCCGTGTTACCGGAGATTTTCATATTACTCGACCAGGTGTAGGTGTTGCTATCTCCACCCACAAAGCTACCCAAACCACTCACTGTATCGGCACGGTGGAAGTTGTCTTCTATGGAGACTCCCCGATCCCCGGTTAACACATACAGGCTTGAGTCGGTTTGGTTGTAGTGCAAGTCGCCGTGTATACGGTCGTCAAAACTTGGCAGACCACCCGCTACCGTGCTCTCAGCAGCCAGTAAATTAGTTCGGGATGTATATGTATCGGCGACGTCACTTAAGTTGTTCTGTTTTAATAAAGCATTCCCGATCGTATCGGGATCTGCCCATTTCAAGCCAGTGCTTTGAGTAGAGTCGGCTACTATAATCTGACCATCACCCCCCACGCCTTGCCTGGTTGGCGTGGCGGAGCCGCTCGCTACATATATATCACCTTTGGTGGTCAGAGTAGATTTGTCAGTCTTACCAGATAAGCCAGGTACGGTGGGAGTGGCCGCCGTACCGCCAAGATCGCCGGCTAATTGGACAATACCTTTCGTGGTGGTGGTTGCATCCGGCACAGATGGGCTAGAGGTGCTAACAGTAGTGTCTACGTACTGTTTGGTGGCAGCGTGGAGATTTGCAGTGGGATCGGCATGCAGGGTCAACGAACCGGTCATCGTGCCACCACTTTTGCTCAACTTAGCATCTAGGTCACTCGGTCGAGCGACATTCTTAAGTGAACCATCACTATTGTGCTCAACTTCTAAAAAGTCATTGAGCAGATCGCCCCAAACATTGTTGTCACCACCAGGATGTGGAAGACGGGTCATTCCTTTATATTTTCCCTTCTAAAGCTATACATAAACAGTATAAGGGATTTACTCTGATGAATAAAGAACAGAGGACTTAGGGATTTGATCCTTTGAGCTGCGTCCAAGTACCCGTGCTCGTCCATGTCAGCCCACCCGTATAGCCACCGGGTGCGGGAAAACCATCATCATAAAAGTTATCAGCCACTGCCCCAACCACCACAGCACCAGTAGTGGGCGTCACACTGTTAGTGCCGACGGTCGATCCTGACGAGCTGCTGTTATTAAGTTTGGCATTCGTCGACCAAGAACTCACGGTATTGTCCAGGCCGGCAAATTCCAATAGAGTTCCGGATGTTGATAAAGCTGTGCTGCCCCCGACCTGGATACTGATGACTTGCTGACCGGCTGTCGGATTGCGCCCTACCCAAATTAGCGTGGTGAGACCATCACCTGCTATGCCGCTTGTTGCTGCCTGAGCCCAGGTAGCGCCACAACCGCTGATAGACAACGTCGGAAAACTGGTTGGGTAGGTTGTAATCACCAACACCAGCAAACCACCGGCGGAAATTCCTGCAGGCAGCGCGACAGTATACGGTGTGTTGACCGGAATAGTCGTTTTGGGTCCGGTAAAGTATTGTTGCTGGGTGAGTGAAGCTGCTGAGATATTTGGAAGAACAACTATCGTGCCGGCAGCGAAAAAACCACCAGGCTCAGTACTCGTCGCGGTGGCACTGAGTGCAACAGCTGAGGCATTTGGTGCTACCAAGTACCAAGGATGAAAACCAGTCTGGTGCAGCGGTGCAGCGCCAAAACTACTGCGACGAGAATGACGCGGCATTAGACGAGGTCACCCTCCAGTGCCCACTCGTCAGTTGCGATACATGTGAGCGTAGCCCAACCATACTGGGCGGCCATGTGGACGTGAGTGAACGGTGAACGCAACGTTACGCCAGCCCCTGCGGCGAAGGCAGTTTGTCCAGAACCATATTGGAAAATGTCAATCGTGGCACCGACGCTGAAAGCCACGGACGAGTGCGGTGGAATCGTTATCGTGTTGGCCGACCCGCTGGTCATTTTGACGACTTGGCCGAGATCGCTGAGTGCCAATGTATATGCCGAACCTGCCTGGCTGTTGAAGCTAACGGTCGTGCCAGCTGCAGTGGTGATAGCCGCATCGACATCGACCAAGGCATTCTGCACGTCGCTATGCGTGATGTGCGTTAGCCCCGTGTCATCAAACGTCACATCCGAAGCATCAACGGAACCACCGGCCGAAGCATCAGCGATCTCTACCCAGGACAGGGTTCCCAGTGCGATGGCGCTGAAGTTATCAACCGTCACCATGCGCCCTTGGCTCGCATCCAAACCAGTACCAGCGTAGGTACCGTTATACTGATGTGCCGAAACATCAAAACTCTCAATTAAGCCCGTGGGAGCCGAACCACTAGTCTTGTAGACGTTAACTGTCCAGGTGCTCTGATTAAAGTCAATCAAAAAGGTCGCTGCCTCACTAGCACTTGTATTAAAGTGGCTGCCATTTGCGTTGGAGGCAATCAGACTCGAACCGTAGATGTGTAGCCCTCCACCATTACCCGGGTCCCATGAATATCCTTGGTTTCCAGATGGACTAACAACCGCGAAGTGAATGGTAAAACTAGAGATTCCGCCGCCATGAGCAGCAGCATCCATACTAACTTGTTGACTACCTGTACCAATTGAGATTAACGCGCTACCGCCTCCAGAGCCAATTGAGCCGCTACTTATACCAAAGCTTTGCCCATTAATAACCCATGGCCCACCTAAATCTGGGGTGTGGTTACTTAATAAAGTACCGTTAGCATCAGTAAAGGTATCATAAGCTTGCCCGCCAGGGAGCCCAGTCATAATATAGGTTTTACCGCTGGCACTGTCATAGTAGAGATCACCATCGTTATGGCCACCAAAACTAATGGGCGCACCGGTAGCGACATTTACTTGAGCAGCATCGATATTGGTTCTAGAAGCATAGGTACTGTTCACATCCGATAGATTGTTAGCTTTCTTCAGGGCTGTGGTATCGTTGGTAGTTGCCCACTTCACACCCGAAGTTTGAGTAGAATCAGCTGTCAGAACGTAGCTATCAGTACCCACCCCCAATCGGCTCGGTGTGCTCGTACCACTAGCAACATAAATGTCACCTTTAGTAGTAAGGGTAGACTTATCGGTTTTGGAGGAAAGATCAGACGTAAGATTGGTGACTTTGGACTCAGGAATTGAATTAACAGCCACCGTGGGAGAGCTGCTTGTACCACCAATAGTGATGGTGCTATCCCCTGCACTCACGGTGCTGACTTT
>DASZUC010000020.1:0-3968 GCA_035547775.1 Saccharimonadales bacterium (SeqCode)
ACTGAAGTTGGCGGCTCAGTATGCCACGGCTACGCTGCGGCAGGTGAGCACCAACGTGTGGATCGTCGCCGGAGACCTAACAACGTGAGCACTCGCCGGGCTTCGCGGCGCGGCGCGATCGCGTCAATCAATCGTATATATACTATGCCCCCTGGAGCAACCTCAGTCGATTTTGGTTTCAATCCTGGCTCGGGTGGCGCAGCCAAGTATATTGTCTGGAATTTTCCCGCAGGCGGGATGACAGTGGCGCAGATTGGCTTTACGTCACCTTCCGCGCAGGGCATGGGCAACGGTGGTGGTGGACAGGTGTCCATTTACTCTTTGGATGGCACAATCCTGTACGGTCACGCTTCGTTTAGTTATAACGACACCAAGACGTTTCCGCCTGGCCTCAACCTGCTCACCAATGACGGTGGCTTAAGCTTTGGTATCCCAGGCGGTCCGCTCATTATCGGTTATTACGGTAATGCGGGTGGCGAGGGAGACAGGCCAGGTGGCTATTGCATATCGGACCCAGCGCAGACGCTTGTGCATACGACCACTAATGACGGGTATCTTTCCAATCCTCTTGCCAATCCACCGGGACCGGCTGGTGCAGGGGGCACAGCGAACCCGCCCAACTGGACAATGGGCGGCCTTATTTCAGGTTCTCCTGCTGCGCATGCCTTTCCGGCCCTCACTTTCTTCCCGTATGTCGTGGGCTAAGCCATATCGGCTATCTTGAGAGGATAACTCGACCCTTACTGCAATGCTGGTCAGTGCTCGCTCAGAGGTGGTATACTATTAGTAAATGGCCAAACTTACCCGGGACGATATTTTAAAATTGGCTCAACTCGCGCGCTTGGAACTCAGCGATGACGAAATCGAGGCTTTTGGTGGTGAGCTGAGTGAGATCCTACAATACGTGGAGCAACTCCAGGCTGTTGATGTGGCCGGCCTAAAACCCACCAATCAGGTGACTGGTCTGACAAATGTCATGCGCGCTGATGAGGTTCGTGAGTATGGCTATGAACCGGCCGATTTGTTAAAACAGATTCCTGAGATTGAGGCCAATCAAGTCAAAGTTAAGCGGATGATCGGCTAAATTATGAAGAGTCAGTGGCTACCTATTGCTGAGATTGCTGCCAAAGTGCAGTCCGGTGAGCTAAGGGCGGTTGATTTAGTTGAACAAGCCCTCAAAACCATTGCTGACAAGGTTGAGTATGAAGCCATCATTGCCACGCTTGACGATCGTGCCCGCGAACGCGCGCAGGCCATTGATGCTGATCCGAAGGGCCGCTTGGCCGGTGTGCCGTTCATCGCCAAAGATAATTTTTTAGTCTTTGGAGCCGACACGACCGCTGCCAGCAACATGTTGCGTGGTTTTCAGGCTCCGTACCAAGCGACGGCTATCGAAAAGCTGGAGGCTGAAGGGGCAATTTGTGTGGCCAAAGCTAATCTGGACGCTTTTGCGCACGGTGCCAGCACCGAAAACAGCGATTTCTTCACGACCAAAAACCCGCACGACAAGACGCGCGTGCCTGGTGGTTCGAGCGGCGGCTCAGCGGCATCGGTGGTTTTGGATCTCGCACCGTTTGCACTGGGTACTGACACTGGTGGTTCAATTCGTCAGCCAGCCAGCTTTAGCGGCTGCGTGGGCTACAAACCAACCTATGGCTTAGTGAGTCGTTCTGGGGTGGTGGCTATGGGTAGTAGTTTGGACGTAATTGGCCCACTGACGCGAAACGTCGCAGATGCAGCGTTGGTGCTTGATGTGCTTGCCGGACAAGATGCTCTTGATAGCACAACGATTGAACGTCAAGCAGATTACACTGATCTCAAACTTCATCTCAAGGGCGCTAAAATCGGCCTAATCAAAGAGTACTTTGGTGAAGGCTTGAACGCTGGCGTCCAGCAAACGATTGAAGCGGCCGCCGATAAGCTGCGGGCTGCTGGTGCTGAAATCAGCGAAATCAGTCTGCCAAGCCTGCCAAATGCCTTGGCGGTATATTACATTCTCTGTCCAGCTGAAGTGAGCAGCAACCTGAGTCGGTACGATGGCCAACGCTACCCGTATAGTTATCGAGAAGCCAAGGATTTGGAGGAGAGCTACAAGGGTTCACGAGGGCGCGGCTTTGGCCGTGAAGCTAAGCGCCGTATCATGATCGGCACCTATGTGTTGAGCAGCGGTTATTACGATGCTTATTACAAGAAAGCCCAAACGGTACGAACAAAACTTATTAATGAGTGCAATGAGGCTTTCCAGCAAGTCGATTTTCTGCTTGGCCCGGTTGCGCCCACGACGGCTTTTGAAATTGGTGCCAATGCCAACGATCCATTGCAAATGTATTTGAGTGATGTGATGACGGTAGGCGCCAACCTCACGGGTATGCCGGCGCTGAGTTTGCCGGCCGGCGAGTCTGAGGGCATGCCGGTTGGCCTGCAACTGATGGCGCCACAACGTCACGACCATGAGCTGTTGAGTCTGGCTAAGCAGGCTGAGGAGTTGCTGGTATGAGAGTTTTTCGTCGCCACAAGCTGAAGCCCGATCATTTTATGGCTAAATGGCGTGACCTCCAGCAGCATTGCGCAACGCGTAAAACCTGGCCCACAGCAGTTATTGCGGCAGATGATTTGCTTGATCAAGCCTTGAAACGCCGGGGATACAAGGGCAAAACGCCAGGCGAGCGCTTGGTGGCAGCCCAACATGAACTGAGCAACAACGAAGCGGTTTGGTTCGGTCACAAATTGAGTCAACGCATTGACGGCGAAGATGTCCGCAAATTGCGCAAACAAGACATTTTAGAGGCCCTGAATGGTTTCCGCCAGGCGCTACGCGACCTAGGTGCACTGGAGGTGCCGCAAGATGATTAGTGCCGAGACGCGCGCTAAGTACAAAGTGACGATTGGTATTGAATGCCATGTGCAGTTTAAAACTGTGTCGAAACTGTTTTCAGGCGCTGGGAATGATGCTCGCGAGGCTGAGCCGAACACGCTGGTGAATCACATCGACTTTGGCTTGCCGGGCGCTCTGCCGGTATTGAACGCCGAGGCGATTAAGTTAGCAGCTCGAGCGGCCTTTGCGCTGAACTCTACGCCGCAACCTTTCAGTAAATTCGATCGCAAACACTATTTCTACCCAGACTTGCCGATGGGCTATCAGATTACGCAGTATGATGAACCAATTATTCTGGGTGGTCATGTGGACATCGTGGTGGACGGTGAACCGCGCTCTATCGGCATTACTCGAGCCCATTTGGAGGCGGATGCTGGTAAGAGCACTCACCCAGCCGGCAAAGATTATTCGCTGGTCGACCTGAACCGAGCTGGCACGCCGCTGCTGGAGATCGTCTCCGAACCAGATATGCATAGTGCTGCTGAGGCTAAGGCCTACGCCCGCGAACTGTGGTTGCTAATGCGCTATGCTGACGTGTCTGACGCCAATTTGTACTACGGCAATATGCGCTTTGATGTCAACGTTTCGGTGAGTGCTAGTAATGAACTCGGTACGCGCACCGAAACCAAAAACCTGAACAGTTTTCGAGCAGTTGAGAAAGCAGTCGAATATGAGGTTAGCCGCCAGATCGAATTAGTCGAGAAGGGCGAAAAAATCGTCCAAGAAACTCGCGGCTGGGATGACGCCAAGCAAAAGACCTTGAGTCAACGCAGTAAAGAAAATGCTGACGATTATCGCTACATGCCCGATCCTGATTTGCCACCAGTTGTTCTGGATGACACATTCATTGCTCAGGCCAAAAAGTCTATGTCAGTAATGCCCGGCGAATGGCGTTCCCGCTTGCAGAGACTTGAATTAAGCGCGGCTAATGTTGAAACGTTGCTTGATGCAGAAGTTGAGTTTAGTGAAGAAGGCTATCTTGGTCTGCTTGAAGTAAATCTAGACGATGCGGTATTTGCAAAGCAGCTCGTCAACTTGCTGATCAACGTGGACATCCCCTATGTCCGAGAAAAGGGCCCTTCTACTGCCGACC
>DASZUC010000021.1:0-36359 GCA_035547775.1 Saccharimonadales bacterium (SeqCode)
GGTGGCAGCCTCAGCTGGATCCTCTGTCCGGTTATCAAACTGGCCCAAGACGCCGCCAATCAGGTGGACGACTTCATCACCAACGCCCTGAATATTGACGTCTCCGACATTTTCGCCAATAACGAAACCTCAGGCACACCACAAAACGCCTACTACACGGCCTGGAACTCTTTCCGCATCATTTCGCTGGCACTCTTGGTAATTGGTGGGTTGGTGATGGTTATTTCTCAGGCTCTAGGCTACGAAATCTTCGACGCCTACACCGTCCGCCGCGTGTTGCCGCGCTTGCTGGTAGCGGTGATGGGCATCGCGCTAGCCTGGCCAATGCTGAAGTACTTTATTAAGTTCTTTGATGTGGTCGGTTTCGACATTCGCAACCTGATCTATGCACCCTTTGTGCCGATTGCCCAAAGTGGCCATATTAGCATCGGTACCAGCCTGTTTACCTGGGGTGCAGTGATTGCTGGTGGCATTTTTGTGGGCTTTGCCGGTTTGACGTATATTCTAACGGCCTTGTTGGCGATTTTCGTGGGCTTCTTAATTCTGGTTATCCGCCGGGTGGCCATCATTATGTTGGTGATTCTGTCGCCAATAGCCATCGCCAGTTACATCCTGCCGAATACTCAGCGCATCTGGAAACTTTGGCGCGATAACTTCTTAGGATTGATGGTGATGTTCCCGATTATTTCGGCCTTCATTGCTGCCGGTCACGTGTTTGCGGCTGTGTCGCTCTCGCACACTGGCGGTGCCGGCGCTTCCACCGTGCAACAAATGATTGGTATTGCAGCCTACTTCGTACCATACTTCCTGCTGCCAGTGACTTTCCGCATGGCTTCTGGTGCCATTGGTAACATTGCCGGCTTCGTGAACGATCGTCACCGTGGCGCCTTCGACCGTTTGAAGGGTGTCCGTGGCAATGCTACCCAGCGCAATATGCAACGCATGCGCGACGGCGAGCGCTTCAACAACGCCGCTCTGAATAATCTAACCGCGCGCGCCACCACTTCTCGTTTCGGTTTTGGTGCCCAAGGACAGGCTGCCTACCAGCAGAAGCTTGAAGCAGCCGCTGCCCGCCACGCCAAATCCGAACACGGCATGGTTTCGCAATTCAATGACAACTTACTGCGTTCGCAAACCTTTGCTAACGAAGCAGAGGCCCGTCAAGGCTTAGCCGAAGAGTTCGGACTAAATGAAGCTGAGATTAATCAAGCCATCGCTGATACTAAAGCTAATGGTGGCTGGGGACAGGCCCGAGCTGTGCACGCCGCCAAACAATTGGCCCGCACTGGTACTGGCTATAAAACTCTCGACCAGGCTACACGTACCGCAGCCCGTGTAGCTGGTGGCAACGAAAGTATGCTTGATGACCTAAGCGGTAGCATCTACTACGAAAGCAAGGGTGCTGGACGCTGGGACCTTACCGCTGGTGGTGCTGGTGACTTTAGCAAGCTGGCCGCAGCCGAAGCACAGTCATTAGCAGGAAGTGGGACAGGGCCGAGTGTTGCCGATTACCATGCCGCAACTGTTAAAGCTTCAAAAGGCGCAGACGCCGTCACCATCTTGCGTGGCAAACCTCAAGAAGTGGAAACCCTTACTCAAAGCCTGGGCGACCACGCTCGGGCCCTTCACTTACGCTCACAAGATACGACCTTAAGCGCTGCGCAACGCCAAGCAGCCACCGATGAATTTATCGACACTATGGGTCAAATCGAACAACTCAAGCAGTCTAAGTCTTACGCCAGCCAGACAAACCAAGAGCACGTCAATACTTTGCTTAACGACACGGAGGACCTCCGCACCGGAGTCTTAACAGAGCTACTGGGTAATGATACGGCCACTGTTGACCCAACTACTGGTCGAGTCCGGTTTGGGCGGTCTAATACCGATCCTTCGCTCACTCAAGCACAAGTTGACAACCGCAATCGTTATGAGCAGGCTAGTGCTCCCAGACAAAACCCTAACGATCCCAACATGCCATAGTAGTAGTAATTACTACTTACGGTTATTGACTTTTTGTAAAAAATTTGCTATGATTTGTTTATGGAAAACCTGCCAGAACTGTGGCAAGCACCAGAAACAAACATCGAGCTTGCTCCAACTCCTTCACCAGACTTATTAGATATGCCTGCTCCTAATCCAGCGGAGCGTATTGATTCACCAGAATTACCGGTAGTTGAAATGTCTGGCGAACAGTGGAACGCCGTAGTAGATTACGTCGTAAAAGGGCCGCGAACTGCCGCTCTTGCACTAGAACGCAAACTGAATCTTACCCCTCAGATGGCTCAGGCAGCATTTGAGGAGCTCCAAGCTCAAGGTATTGTTAGCAAGTACGATATTCCAACCCCCAGTAAAGGCGCCGTCCGTGGTGACGCTTATGATCAAACCCGATTTGGTGGCTTTATGGTACTGGTTAACCCAGACGGCAGCAGCAAAGCACCGAAAGGTCTACCAGAGAAGCCAGGTAAAGGCCTGGTTGACAAACACAATAAAGCCCAGGCGGAACGGCGCCATGTGAACGCTGAAGCTCGCACGCGCTACTTGGGTGGCGGCGTATTGCGCCGTACAGCAGGTTATGCTGATCTGAACGGTCACCGGGCTGCTTCGATTGGCGACACACTGAGCGGTCACAAGCGCGCAGTTAAAAAAGCCGAGGCCGCCAAAATTGATCTACAATACGCGGAAATCTTTGGTGATGAACCACCAAGCTGGATGCCCAAGAACACTCCACGCTGGGAGCGCACTACCTTATTGAACATTACGCAGCCGGGTCAGGCTGTGGAGCAAGCTCCCACACCCCCGGAGGCAGAATTACCATATTCACGTAGCTTAACGCCGGGCGAAAAAGAAGTCGACGAAGAGATCAAGCAAATGCGTCGCGACGGCATGGAAGACGGCGAAATCAAAAAGACGCTGCTGAAGAAATACCGTGCCGAAACTGCTAGCGATGGCGGCAACGACGAAAAAGCTAAGCGTGTCAGCATGGCCTTTATGGAAGAACAGCCCTTTATTGAAGACCAGTCAGTGCATATCCAGACCAAGAAACCCACGGCTGAAGCCAAACCACAAACTCCAGAAACTCCAGCCGAGCCAGGTACTCAGCCAGAGCCAAAAGCTAAAGCTGAGCAACCTCGTAAGGCGGAGGCGAAACCACAACCAGCTCTTAACCCACTGCGATGGGGTATTGAATATGTTGCCGGCTTTACTCGCCGTGACGAAAGAACTGATGCCGCTGGCAAGAAAGTCTCACAGAACAAAGTTCCGTTTCCCAAGATGAGTCAGGAATCATTCCTTGGTGCTTGTGAGCGTTATGGTTTAACTCCCGAGGTTGGCTTACGCACCTACAAAGAATTAGTCAGTCTTGGCTTAATTAGCGATAAGGGTGTGGTACACACCGACCGAATCACTGGTGCTCTTGAAACCCCACAATCTCGCAATAGTAAAGCAACCGGCGAGTCTACTCGCGAAACAGCCGCTCCAGCACCCGTTGCTGAATCTCTCCCAGAGAGCCCCAGCGCCAAGACCGGTGAACAAACTCAGCAACTTGAAACCAACGAGCAACCGAAGCAGGTGAGTGACGCCGTGCATTGGGGTGTTGAGTACCTATCTGTTCTCATGAAACAGACCAAAGACTCGCTTGCTAATTTTGAAGACCCCTCAAAGCTCACAATGGTCAGTTTAGACAAATTCGTGGTGGCCAGTAATAAAGCTGGCATGGACACGTTTACCGCCATTCGGACGTTTCAAGCACTTGAGAAGCAGGGCATCATTGGCGGTGGTGGTGTTGTGGACCAACAAAAAGTGGCTACAGCTCTTGAAGCCTACCGCCGCGGCCCAACCCAATAAATAGTTTGAATAAGCTTCTCGTGTCATTCTGACCCCGCATTTAGTCCGGGGAAAGAATCCATACGGTATTTCGGGCATGGATCCTTCGGCAAGCCTCAGGATGACAATTGCTATAGTTTTATACCGGTAATGGTGGCTGGCTTTTGCTATACTTAAGCAGTAATGGCCACTTATAAACTAATCCAGGACATTGAGGCTGAAGACCACATCCTCGGTCCACTGACGCTGCGCCAATTTATTTATGCCTTGGTAGCCGCGTTTACTTTTTATTTGAGCTTTATTTGTGTAGCCAAGGGCGTGCCCATCTTACTGATCATTTTTCTGCCGCCAGCCTTGATTTGTGCCTTTTTTGCCTTTCCATTTGGCAAAGATCAACCCACCGAAGTTTGGGCCCTAGCTAAAATTCGCTTTCTGTTTAAACCCCGTCGGCGAGTCTGGAGCCAGAGTGGCGTCAAAGAAATGGTAACCATTACCGCGCCGCCCAAAGTCGAGCGCAATTTAACGAAGAATCTTGATCAAACCCAGGTGCAGAGCCGTTTGGCTGCTTTAGCTAACACCATCGACAGTCGCGGCTGGGCCGTCAAGAACGTCAACGTCAACATGTACAGTCAGCCCGATCCCGTAGCCGCCAGCGGCTCCGATCGGCTACTGAATGCGCCGGATATGATGCCGCAAGAAGTGCCCAATTTTGACATTGGTGCCGCAGACGACATGATGGACGAGAACAACAACCGAGTGGCAGCACAATTTGACCAGATGATTACCGCCTCGAGTGAAGCACACCATCAAGAATTACTCGACGGCATGAATAATGTGCGGCAATTACTCAACAACCCACCGGTCGCTACCACGCCAGCAGCTCCAGCGCCGGGTGCTGCACCGGCTGGCGCCTCCAACGATTACTGGTTTTTGAGTCAACCCAGCGCCGCCATTCCAGCTGGCCAAACCACTTTCGGCAGCAGTCCGGTAGTGGCTCCTGGTAGCGCCACCGTCAAAGCTCATGACGAAGCCGCCGAAGCCACGGCCGAAGCTGAGTTGAAGGCCCACCAGGCTGCCGGCAACCCCAGTCCTTATGGACATCTGCATACCTTACAGCCAGCCGACCCACAGCCCGTTGCCAGTCCCGTAGCCACCGTTCCGACCGACGCCAGCACCACTGGCATGCCCAGTAGTGATCCTGCTATACTTAATCTGGCAAACAACAACGATCTCAATGTCGCCACGCTCGCGCGTGAAGCTGAAAAAAATAAACAAGGTGAACCGCCAGCCGATGAGGTCGTCATTTCACTCCATTAAGCCTCACGGCTTTGGTAATGCTTTAAAGGTGGGACTCTAAAAATGAATCCAACAGCTCAACCCCCGGTCGATCCACTTGCCCAAGGCATGGTGCCACTCTCGGCGCCTGGTGCCGCGCAAGTTGGTGGTCAAGCAGCCGGCCCACCCGTTCCACCCATCGCTCATACTAATCCCAACAGCACGCAGAGCACGCTGCAGATTGCTGAAATTCGCGACGGTATTGTGATTATGAATGATGGCTCCTTCCGCTCGGTGATTATGGTCAAAAGCATTAACTTCGACCTGATGAGCCCGCAAGAACAAGAAGCCGTAGAGTTTAGCTATCAAGGCTTTTTGAACTCGCTGTACTTTACCTTGCAGATTTTTATTCGTTCGACCAAGGTTGACCTGCGACCTTACATTGAAAAACTGGAAAAGTTGCGCACTGAGCACGACAACATGCTGCTGGCGGTGTTGATGGATGATTACATTGACTACATTTCGTTCATTAGTCAGCAGGCCAACATTATGGACAAACGCTTTTACTTGGTGATTCCGTACTTTCCGGTGACTGAAGTGCAAAAAGCATTGACGCAGAGCAAGAGCTTCTTCAGTGGCATTGGTGGCATGCTCAATAAGCAAGAGCAAGTGGTCACTGTGACCGAAACTGATCTGGAAAATGCCAAGACTGAGCTGCGCAACCGCGTCCAGGCCGTACTGGCTGGCTTGCTGCAATGCGGCATTCAAGGTCTACCATTGGACACGCAAGAATTGATTGAGCTGTACTTTGACACTTACAACCCCGACACTGCTACCCGCCAACCGCTCAAGAACTTTGGCGACTTGTCGGCGGATGTGATTACCAAGGGTAATGGTGCCGCTTCACAACCCCACTTACAACGGGAGATGCAGTAATGTTTGGCGGCAAAAAACAACCAGCCCTAGATCCAGTCGCCTTGGCTCAAGCCCAACGTGCTCGCGAGGAGCAAGAAGTGCAAATGGCTTTTCAAAAAGGCATTACGGCACTGCGTGACTTTATCGCTCCGAGTTCCATTGAACTATTCAACACCCACTTCCAACTTGGTACACGCTATGCCCGCACTTACTACGTCTACGGTTATCCGCGTCAGGTCTACACTGGTTGGCTAAGTGGACTGGTGAATGTTGACGAAGTGATTGACGTCAGCATGTTTATTTATCCGGTAGAAAGTCAGGTGGTGCTCGAAAACTTGCGCAAAAAAGTGACACAGCTAGAAGCTGGTATTCAAATTGATAACGAGAAGGGTCGGGTGCGCGATCCTGGCAAACAAGCAAATATTCTCGACGCCGAAGAGATGCGTGACAAATTGCAGGTCGGCGAAGAGCGTTTCTTCCGTTTTGGACTGTACTTTACGCTGTATGGTGGCTCGATGGACGAGTTGGATTTCGTGAGCCACAAAGTGGAATCGATGCTTGGTCAGCAGTTGGTCTACAGCAAGCCCGCCAGTAGCCAGCAAGAGCAAGGCTTTAATAGTACGATTCCGCAACTGACCGACCAATTACAGATCCGGCGCAACATGAGCACCGGTGCACTTTCCACTAGTTTTCCTTTTACTAGTGCCGATTTAACACAAGACAACGGCATTTTGTATGGCATCAATATGCACAACTCTGGCCTGGTGATCTTTGATCGCTTTAGTCTGGAGAACGGCAACTCAGTGGTTTTTGCCAAGTCTGGTGCTGGTAAGTCATTTGCGGTGAAGCTGGAAGCCCTGCGGAGCATGATGTTTGGCACCGAAATCTTTATTATTGACCCGGAAAACGAGTACCAGCGCATGGCCGAAGCGGTGGGCGGTGCGTATGTACGCTTGAGCTTGAACTCAGCCACGCGCATCAACCCCTTTGACCTGCCAAAAGTAGTCGATAGTGAAGAAGCCGACACGGCGCTGCGGTCAAACTTGATCACTTTGCATGGCTTGCTCCGCTTGATGATGGGTGGCGCCCAGGCTCAGCTACTCGGCGGCAACGCTTCGATGATACCAGCTCTTTCACCGAGCGAAGAGGCTGATTTGGATTCAGCCTTGATTGAAACCTACGCCAAGGCTGGCATCACTAACGACCCATTGACCCACACGGCGATCCCACCAACCATCGCCGACTTGTATGACACGCTGCTGCACATGGGCGGGACTGGTCCACAGCTAGCGCAACGCTTGCGTAAATACACTACGGGTACCTTTGCGGGTATTTTCAGCCAGCAAAGCAACATCGACATCAATAATCCCCTGGTGGTCTTTAACGTTCGCGACTTGGAAGATGAGCTACGTCCTGTGGCCATGTATATTGTGCTGAACTACATCTGGAACAAGACCAAGGCCGATCAAAAGCGCCGTATTCTGATCGTTGATGAGGCTTGGCAGCTGATGAAGTACGAAGACTCAGCTGGCTTCTTGTTTAGTCTGGCTAAGCGTGCCCGTAAATATAACCTGGGCATCACCACGATTACCCAGGACGTGGAAGACTTTATGGGCTCACGCATGGGCCGCGCCATTGTGGCTAACGCTTCAATGCAGTTGCTGCTGAAGCAGTCACCAAGTGCCGTGGATGTACTGACTGACGTCTTTAAACTCACCAGTGAGGAGCGCAAACGTTTGAGTCAGTTCCCAGTGGGGCAAGGGCTCTTTTTTGCCGGCCAGAACCACGTACACATTCAGATCACCGCCAGTCCAACCGAAATGGGTCTGATTACCACTACGCCAGGCCAGGGAGCACCTATGGGTGCGCCGATTCAAACCGGTGAGCTTGACCAGTCACAGGGCACGATCGATCTGGGTAATCGTCTCGCACCAGGTAGCTTGTAGTCAGTTCTGTATTAGACCAGCTTTTCTCAGGTACAGGGTAAGCATATGGGGTATAATAAAAACGACCTACCGGAGTGAGTAAAAGCTAAAAACATGGCAACGCTGCAAGATATCACACCTGACGCTGATAGTGATAATAAATTCCAGAGCTCGGACGACAACACGTTCGCCGATTTAACGTCACCTCAGAACTACGCCCA
This sequence comes from Saccharimonadales bacterium (SeqCode), assembly GCA_035547775.1. GTDB lineage: Bacteria > Patescibacteriota > Saccharimonadia > Saccharimonadales > UBA4665 > DASZUC01. Next base: position 8,159 of record DASZUC010000021.1, read on the forward strand.
AACCGCTTATAACCGAAACGCTGGATCTAACCAGATTAGGGGTGGACGTGGTGACTCAGATACCTACAACAAGAGATACGGTAATCAGGGTTCCGGTACCGGCGGCTCGAAAGCTGCCAGACTCAATGCTCAAAAAGCCAATAATGGACGAGTTGGATCAAGTGACAGGCTCCGCCAGGGTACGCGCAGCCCCTACGAAGATGGCCAGAGATATAACAAACAGGCTCTCAGCTCGGACAATTTAAGAGATGCTGAATCTAATTTCGGGAATAATAACCCAGGATTTGGATCAAGTGACAGGCTCCGCCAGGGTACGCGCAGCCCCTACGAAGATGGCCAGAGATATAATCGTGAAGGTGCCAGTCCTGACAGCCTGAAGGATGCCGAGTCTAATGCTGCTCAAGATAACAATGACGACGATCAATTAGGCCACGGGTACACCGGCGGACCTGGTGGCAAGGGCAAAGGCAAAGTTGGCGGCAAAATGTCGTCAAAAGCCAAGAAAAAATTAGCTGCGGCCGGTGCTGGTTTGGCGGTGAGCGCCATGGTGGGTGTCGTAACGTTCTTGGGCAGCCTGGGGCTAAAGGTTGAGCATATGATAAGCAATCTAGAGCAGCATTTCTTTTCGAGCAGTCAAGATGCACTGGAGAATGAGACTGATAAGCTCTTCGCTAACTATGTCAAGAAGTACGTGACTAAAGGCTATACCAAGTGTGGAACTACGATCAGCAAGGAATGTAGCGCCATCCCGATTATTGGGCCTAACAGTAACCCTGTCACAAAACTGTACAAAGATTGGCGCAATATTAAGATGGAAAATAAACTCGCTACTAAGTACGACATTACGATTGAAAAACATTCGGATGGTAGTTGGGCGCTCAAAACAGCTTCGGGCGAAGCTACTCTAGTGGATAAAGAGGGTAATCTAACTAACTTGCTACGGAGTAGTGATCGTAGCGAGATTCGCACTGCTTTCAATAACGCCATCAAGACTGAGAGTAAGGCCACGGAAGTGTATCACCGCTATAGGTTTGGCCGGTTATTGGAGGAAAAATACGGTATTCGGCGCTGTTTGATATTTTGTGGGGTGACCGATCCACTAGCAAATAAGCTAGCCGCACAAAAAACGGCGGCTAAACTATTCTTGACCGAGCGCGTTATTACGCCGCGCAGCCAGGCACTAGGCGTAGCCATTACCTGTTTCTTGGATCCCGAGTGTCACCCTGAAGACACCAAAGATACCGATGCCGATCCGGCCACTCACGGTGAACCACAATCTGAAACGGATAAAGAGATTGGGCAAGGCTTTAAGGACCTGGCAGCTAAATATGGTGTGGAGGATGTTGAAGCCTTGCAAAAGGCCTATAAAGCAGTGAGTGAAAAGGGCATCTCTAAGTTCCTAAGCTCCAAAATCTTATCACAGATTGTTGGCGAGGAGGCAGCTGATACGGCTGCCGATAAGATTCCGATCGTTGGATGGATCGATCTTGGCAACCGAATCTTTAAGGCTCTTAACAATGCTGGGCCAAAACTTAAGAAACTATCCTACGTTATCAATGCGGCGGCAGCTGTCAAATTGTATTCCATGTATCGCACATACGCCGATGAGATTCATACCGGAAACGTAACGGCAACCGAGGTAGGTTCAATGGTTGATTCGTTAGGACCGGGAACAGATAGTGCTTCCGATCCAGAAATAGGAGGTAACGCCCCAGCCGAGGATGCGCCATTATACTCGAGTCTGATTGAAGGCGAAACGCCCACAAAAACTCCAAGTGACTATAAGTGTAATGATGGTAGCAATGTGAATGTCAGCAAGGGCGAGATGGTATGTCCAGAGGAAAGACTGGGGCAAGGCAACAGCATCTTCAATATGATTCACGCTATTATTCAGTCACCGTTATTCATTAACTTACGACTTATTTCTCGAGTTTGGAGTGATACCATTGGTAAGCTCTTTGATGGCATTAATTACTTCATTGGGGGGGCTCTTAACTGGGCAATTAAGACAGTGCAGTTTGCCGCTGACGCGACCTGCTTGGCTGGTCACATTCCCATAATTGGCGGCGCCATCAACCATCTGAATCCCTACTGTGCAGCTAAAGATGAGATCAAGGCTTTGGAGCCCAAACTACTAAACCTATTGGCCAATGATCTATTTCCGAATCCAATCGGCGACAACATGAGTGGGGCCAGAACCTTTGACATGGTAGCGGCCGGCTCCGACGTTGCTGGCAATGACAGCGCTCACACCAATCTAGGTGGCCAAGCCTTAACGCCCCAGCAAACTGCCACAATCATGAACAGACAATCGGCAGAAGTGCAGCAAACCTTTACCCAAGAATCATTTTTTGCGCGTATGTTTGATACAAGCAGTCCGTATTCATTGCTATCGAAACTAGCTATGGATATTCCGTTCAGCCTGGAGTCCACTATTCAGCATTCATTCGTGGGCCTGATTGCCAATCCCTTTTCAGCACTCAGCCATGCTTTCGCATCGGTTTTCACTACCAAAGCTTTTGCTCTAGCAACACCCACAGATGACCCGTTTGGTGTCACTCAGTATGGTTACCCAGATGGAACCATTCCTGACGACCCAGCCACATACTGGAAAGAGACTTGTAAGGGTGGGGCAGATGGTAAGTTCACGAAAGCATGGAATAAAGCCGCAGCTGATGGTAAGAAAGATCCAAGTACCGGGATGCCAGTTAACACTACAGTTAACCCTTGCTTACTGATTCAGTCGACCGTCGAGAGTGTAGGTGCCACTATGGACGCCAGTTTACTAACCTCCGATGACGCAGCGGATATACCAGCAGATTAATATGAAACGTTTTGCTTCATTACGATTCTTACAAAGATCGCTAGCGATTCTGTTAGTACTGGGCTTTATTGGTGGACACGCGGGCATTACATGGGCGGCCACACAATCCGACAAACCCGTCGGCTTACCAGACTCTGAGATCAATGCCTTAACTGGCTGGGCTAACTGGGTGGCTACTGGAGGCGGTGGCGCCTGTGATACTGCAACAGTCACCACAGCCACAGGATTACCTCAAGATGTGGTTGACGCTATCAACAAACTTAAGCCAATCTATGAAAAAGCCGCTGAGGCCACCGGAGTTCCCTGGCAATTACTTGCGGCTGTTCACTATCGAGAAGCAAATAATAATCCGAACGAAGATTTGCAGGCCGGCAACCCCATTGGTGGTGGCGGTGGTCAGCAAGCAGGGTATCCGTATGGCCGACCTACTTCATTAGAGCAGTCAGCTGAGTTTGCTGGCAAACAACTCACGAGTATGTCAAAAACTGAAGGCGTCGTTAAGAAAGCAATTAATGTGTCAGATCCAGACCCAGAAGCGGTTAAAGACACGCTTTTCAGCTACAACGGCCGAGCCGATGTGTACGCCCAGCAAGCTGCTGATCTTGGGTTTAGTGCACAAACTCAACCCTACGAAGGTTCACCATACGTTATGAACCAGTACGACGATAAGCACCATAACATGAAGATCATTACCACCGACAACGGCCCACTCGATGGCGTCGACACCCGCTTTGGAGCCTTCACTGTTTATAGCTTGCTTGGGGGTAATTCATCGAGTTTGAGCGATTGTACTGCTGGTGCCGTGGCCGGAAACGCAGTTGCAACAGCCATGAACTATGCTTGGCCAACGTTTAAGGGCTATGGCTATGTCACGATGAAACAATCGTACAAGGAAGCAAATGCTGCGGCTATAGCGGCTGGTGAATATGTTGGTGGCGATTCGGGCTATCCGGGCATTGACTGTGGCGCGTTTGTTACTCGAGTCATGATTAATAGTGGGGCCGACCCTAACTATAATTACGGCGCCATAATAGCTAAGGGTGCTGGTGGCACGCCAAACCAACAAGCATACATGGATGCTCACCCTGAGCTCTACCAAAGGCTTGGTCCGCAAACTGGTACGGAAAACTTAAAGCCTGGTGATATTGCTATAAACAGCGAACACACCTTCATGTACGTAGGTCCTGAGAGCGACCATCCCGACTTCCACGGTCCATCTGCTTCTGCTTCATTGGGAACTCCGGCCGATGTAGGCCGAGCGCCCATGGCTGATGGTTTCGACTATGGAGATGGCGCCGGACCCTTCATATGGTACCGTTTAATATCAAGCGGGGATCAAGGTAATTAAGGAGAATATATGCAGCGAAGAAAATCAGCCCTATTCATAGCTTTTTTCTTGGTCTTAGTTCTTATTGCCGCTGGCTTTCAATATTACTCAACTCTGAAACATCACAATTTAGCTAAAATAAGCTTAGTGGTGCTTCCGCCCGATTCAGACGTTACATTGAATGGTCAGGGCGTTCGAGGTGATACCTTATATCTACAGCCTGGGCAGTATTCATTAAGTGTTTCTAGGCAGGATTTTGGAACAAACACTAAAAACATTACCGTTCAAGGCAAATCACCGCAAACCGTCTATTTAATTCCGATTGCTAACACAGCTGCTGCTTTGCAGTATCTCATTGAGCACCCCGACGTTGAAGCCCAAATCGACGCCTATGGTTCTAAAGACACAAACCAAAGACAGAACGCGCTATTAGCTAAATATCCTTTTATTCAAAAATTGCCAGCCTATAACTCTGATTACCGGATCGACTATTCACTCGATGCGAGCAACAACATTAGTTTCTCCATCACGCTCTACGCCATAATTAACGACCCAAGCCAGAGCACTCAATACCATGCACAACTTGTAAGGTTTAAGGCTGAGGCCCTCAAGTTTCTCAAAAATAACGGTGTTGACACCAGTAAATACCCAATCAAGTACACGCCAAACGTTTAGCTACGTCAGTGCAATAACACGGCAAGTGTCAGTGAAATGATGCAGAATAATATCAGCATCGGTTGTAGTGATAAAAGTTTGGTAGGTTGCAAGGTGTTCAGTAAGCGCTTTACGACGAGCACCGTCCAGTTCACTAAACACATCATCAAGCAGGAGAAGGGGGGTTTCTTCACGAGCGGCCGCTAATAATTCAAGTTCAATAATTTTCAGGCCCAGTACCAAAGTCCGGACTTCACCACGAGATGCCACTTCGGCTGCTGGGCGGCCATTGAGAGTCACCACCAGGTCTTCACGGTGCGGCCCATGACCCGTAAAGCCCCGTACCCGGTCCACATCAACCAATCGCTCCAAGCTTTTCAATAGCCCACTCTCGTAGTTTGCTGGTGGCCATTCACTACCGTATTCAACACTTACCACTAATTTAGTTTTACTCAGCTCGCGATACAATTTCGGTAGTCGCTTTTGAATGGTAGTTACTAACTCGCTGCGATGCCGAACAATTTGACCTGCTAATTGGCTAAGGCGTACATCCCAGGGAAATAATTCAATCTGTCCAGGTTGCTTGAGAAGAGCGTTACGTTGCGCTAGAGTGCGACGATATTGACGACGTAGTTGGGTATAGCCAACTACTGTTTGTTCCAGTAAATCGTCAAGGTAGTCGCGGCGCCGTTCCGGGCCACCACTTAAGAGTAGTAGGTGATTGGGTTCAAACAATACCACTGGTACAGTGTGGTTGAAAGGTAATCGCTTATATTCTTTGCCATCAAACTTATAACTCTTACTAGCTTGGGGTTCTTGTTGAATTTTTACCGTTCGTTCAGCACCAGAAACCAGTCGACTATCCAGCCGCGACCAGGGTTTTTTGAACTGAACTAGTTCACTATCTTTTACACGATAAGAGCTACCACGCGCAATCACCAATACCGCTTCTAGTAAATTGGTTTTGCCGCTAGCATTTGGGCCAACAATAATATTGACGCCATCATCAAATTCAAATGAATCATCAGTATAAGACCGAAAATGTTGCAATCGTAAGCTGGCCAACATATACGTTATTGTAGCTTTTGGTGAGGGGTGAGACTAGCTTTTCAGTGGCATTATCAGGTGAAGATAGTCATCATTCGCTGGGTCGCGTAATAAACTAGCCTCCAATTTACCATTAAAACCAAAGCTCACTTGGTCACCAGTTAAGGCGTTTAAAGCGTCAAGTAAATAGCGTGAGTTAAGGGTAATACTACCATCACCAGTCACTTTCGCAGCTGCTGTGGCAGTGTTTTCACCAAGTTGAGAGGCGACGGAACGAATGCTGAGTTGTTGCTTTACTTCATCCACCTCAATCGTCACACTACCAGCACTTTCGCGGGCAAACAGGCTTGAAACTTTAGTAACATTTAAGAAATCGGCTCTTTGCAATACAGCTGTGGTGGCAAAACTAGCAGGAATTAATTTACGGTAATCTGGATAATTACCTTCAATAAGGCGTGTTACTAACTCGGTATCGCCAACCTGGAAAAGGACTTGCTGCTCGTCATGAGTAACTTGTACCTCACCATCTTCATCGGCGATAATGCGCAATAGATCTTGAAGAGCATTGGCTGGAACTAGTAATTTCACTGCTTGCTTATTACTGCCAAGATCTTTTTCAGCTAATCGATAACTATCAGTAGCTGCTAAGTAAAGTTTACCGGCACTAGTTTGTAGAAGGGCACCTGTTAAAATTGGACGGGTCTCATCGCTAGCTGCGGCAAATACTACTTGTTGAAGAGCTGACTTTAGGGTTGGTGCAGTAATTTTCCAACTACTACCCGTACTAATTGCAGGCATAACTGGAAAATCATCAGCGGCAATACCGTTAATGGTGGACTGGTATTGATTGGTGTTGATGTGAAGTTTAGTTTCTTTAAGATCAAGATTAATAACACCATCTGGTAAGTTACTTACGAAATCTTGCATGAGACGGGCAGGTACAGTAATTGAACCCTCGTTTGTAACCTTCGCACCAATGAAGTGGGTGATGGCAATATCGAGATTAGTAGCTGATAAACTCAGACGGTTATTAGTAGTTTTGATGAGCACGTTTGCTAGAACTGGTAAAGTACCGCGACTATTAGCAACTCGAGCTACAGAGTTTAATGCACGGTTTAGGTTTTCGCGGGTGACTTGAAGTTTCATACACACAGCCTTTCACCACCCACAATAATAAATATCTTTTTATAAAACATAGTTGTTGTTATAGAGCCTGTGTAAAGTGCGGAAAACTGCTCTATTAACAGATTAGTTTGACCCTCTAAAGCCTGCGGAAAACTAGCGGATTGGCGGGGTAAAAAGCGGGTAAAAAAGCCCGTATTGTGCCCAGTTGTGAAATTCACGTGACTCCGGTGTGTGGGTAAAGCTCGATCTTCCCACAGTTTTTCCAAGGTTTTTGCACCTAGTTTTACCCAACTAAACCGCATAAAAATGCTCCTTAATTTCAGCAATCGCCATACGCAAACTCGTGTCAACTCGAGCTTCTTTTTCGATTTTTTCAACTGAATGAATGGCTGTGGTGTGGTCTTTCCGACCAAGTTCACGAGCGATCTTAGGAAAACTTAAATGGAGCTCGCTTCGTAACATATACATAGCCACCTGACGCGGTAGAACAATGTCTTTATCGCGTTTCGGGCCCATAATGTCTTCGACCGGTACTTGGAAGTGTCGGGCGGTACGCTCAATAATTTGCTTAGAGCTTAAATGCTTTGGACGGGTTTTATTAATGCTAAGCATATTGGTGGCCACTGCCACTGTTGGCTCTAGATTGCGGACTTCACAGAAAGCTAAAAGCTGATTAAGAGCGCCCTCAAGTTCACGAATGTTGGTTTGAATATTACTAGCCAAATAATCAACTACTTCAGGACCGAGCTCGGCACCATGTTGTTGAGCTTTGGTTTGAACAATAGCACAGCGAGTTTCAAAATCTGGAATTTGCATATCAATACACATACCGCCCGCAAAACGTGACCGTAATCGATCTTCCAGAGTTGGGATATCTTTCGGCGGTTTGTCGGAGCTAAGGATAATCTGTTTATTCGCTTGGTGAAGGCTATTGAAGGTATGGAAGAACTCTTCCTGCATCTTTTCCTTACCGGCGATGAATTGAATATCATCAACAATTAACACATCAGCCGAGCGATAGTAGTTAGCGAATTCAGCAGTTTTTCGTTGCTGCAAAGCTCGCACAAACTCCTGTACAAATTGTTCGGTTGAAATGTAGAGCACTTTGGCGCCCGGCTGAGCATTGGCAATAAAATTGCCAACAGCCTGAATAAGGTGTGTTTTACCAATTCCCACACCACCATATAAGAAAAGAGGGTTATAGCGTTGACCCGGACTACTGGCCACAGCCTGACAAGCGGCAAAGGCAATCTCATTGGCGTCGCCAACAATAAAGTTATCAAATGTGTAACGCTCATTAAGCGCTTGCCGATAGACCTGGCCACCAGCGCTCATTGGACTGGTTGCGGGGCGCGGCATTTCTACCGGCTGAGCAGAACTACTGGTTTCTTCGATTGGGGTAGAACGGCTAGGGCTGGCCGCCAAAGGTGAAATCTTATATTCAACTCTCTCAGCCGACACGCCATTCTTGTGTAATAAATCAGTAATAAGAGACGAGTATTTACTTTCCAACTGTTGTTTTACAAAAACATTCTGGACGCCAATCACCACAAGCTCATCATCTTGCTTTAATAAACAGGTGTGCTTAAACCAGGTCACAAAATTGCCGCGTGACACCGACAACTCAATTTCCCCCAAGACCGCCTGCCAGAGGCTATCGTTTTGCACAACCACTCCCATACGTAAGACTAATATACGCAATTATTGGTAAGTTTTCCACACCCAATGTACCTGAAAAGTGTGCTCAAGTGAAATATCCCACAACCTGAGGTAGCTTTATACACAGGTTAGTTCTGTATCTGTAAAACTGTGGACAATAGTGTTGAAGCAGTGGAAAACCTTTGCCAAGTAGTGGGCTAAACATTGTTAAAACTACGGCGCCGTTGACTTCTAAACCGGCGACCTGTTCATAATTTACAAACACCGCCATAACAGATATAATGGTCCTAAATCATTAGCAACTGCAAGAAGGATCACTATGCCAAAACGCACCTACCAGCCCAAGAAACGCCACCGCGCTCACGAACACGGCTTTATGAAGCGCATGGCCAGCAAGGCCGGCCGCAATGTTCTGAAGCGTCGTCGCCTCAAGGGCCGCGCTCGCCTTAGTGCCTAAGCTACTTATCTGTAAAAGGGATATATATGTTAGCTCGAGCCCATCGTTTTCACGGTTATAATGCGCTCCGAGCAATCTATCAACGTGGTCAAACGGCTCGCGCTGGCCAACTTAACCTGAAATATAGTCAGCGTGAGGGTGCCCAGCCAACTCGAGTAGCGGTGGTGGTCAGTCGCAAAGTCAGTAAGTCGGCAGTCGTACGCAACCGGATTCGTCGACGTATCTATGAGGGGGTCCGCCGCAGCCCCCAGTATGCTCCGACCGGCTGTAACCTGGTACTAACGGCCTATCATGAGCAGCTTGCCACTCTACCGGCGCCTGAACTACAGCGTCTGATTGACGATGTTTTGGCAAAAGTTACCGTAAGCATGTGACAGAGCCGCCCCGGCTCCTGTATAGTAGTACCGAAGAAAGTAGCGAGGCAGCATGTTTACGACCATTATCGTCCAACCGATCTTCAACCTGCTGGTGTTGATTTACGCGCTCTTGCCGGGCCATAACTTTGGTTTGAGCCTGATCATCTTCACTATAATCATTCGTTTGATTCTGTGGCCATTGGTGAAGAAACAACTCCACCAGGCTCGGGCAATGCGTGAACTGCAGCCTGAAATGAAGCGTATCAAGCAGGCGGCCAAGGGTGATCGACAAAAAGAATCAGTGATGTTGATGGAGTTGTATAAGGAACGGGGCATTAATCCTTTTGGCACCTTCCCCATCCTGATCATCCAGTTAATTGTATTGATCGGTCTGTATAGTGGTCTGCGCCGAGTTATCAATGATCCTCACCAACTTATTAGCTTTGCCTATCCAAGTCTGCAGCACTTGCCATGGCTCCAGTCGCTCTCACACAATATTCACCTCTTCGACAATACCTTGTTTGGGGTTATCAACCTGAGCCGGTCGGCTCTTGGGACGGCTGGCGTTTATTGGCCGGCTATGCTAATTGTTTTGGGCAGTGCCGTGGCCCAGTACTTCCAAGCCCAACAGCTCATGCCCAAGAGTGATGATCAGCGCTCATTGCGTCAGATTTTGAAGTCAGCCGGTGAAGGCAAGCAAGCCGACCAAGCCGAAGTTAATGCCGCTGTTGGTCGCAGCACACGCTTCTTGTTACCGGTCATGATCTTCCTCTTTACGGTGCAGCTTGCCTCGGCACTGAGCTTGTACTGGTTTACGGGCGGCCTAGTAGCCTATATTCAGCAAGCAATTGTCTTAAAACGCGATGAGAAAGAAATGGAAACCACAGCCGACAAACCCAGTAAAGACGTGAGTGCTATTCCTGAAGCCGAAGTAGTTAAAACTACACCCAAGAAAAAGACCAAGAAGAAATCCACCGCTAAAACTAAGCGGAGGAAAAAATGATGAATGAGTCACTCGAAGAAGCCATTGTCTATGCCAAGAAATACCTCGAGGACTTATTGTCTTTCTTTGGTCTCAACACCGATGTGCATGCAACGAGCGACGATGAAGTCATTCAACTCAATGTGCCAAGCACGCATCTTAACGGCTTTTTAATTGGCCAGCACGGCGACAACATGCGTTCGCTGCAATATCTGACCAGCACAGCACTCAAAAATAATGATTATACTCACAACCGCGTAAACGTCGACATTGCCGAGTATAAAAAACAGCGTGCCGATCGTTTACGTGACAAAGCTGAAGCTTGGGTAAAGCAAGTGCGCGACAGTGGCGAGCCGATGGATCTTGACCCAATGAACGCTGCTGACCGTCGTGTAGTACACCAGCTGGCCGCTGACTATGGTCTAACTAGCGAATCGACCGGAGAAGGTCGCGAACGTCACATCGTTCTGAAGATCGAAGAAGCCAGTAAATAACTTATTGTTTGTCGGCGAGGACTTGCTCATAAAGGGCCAATGTTTGTTTGGCCATTGTCTGCCACGAATACTTCTTGGCTTGGGTGTGACCATTCTTGATGAGTTGTGCACGTAATTTTTTATCAGTTAAGACGTCATTGACTGCGGCTGCCATGGCCGATATATCATGAGGATCAAAGTAGTGGGCGGCTGCACCATACACTTCAGGTAAGCAGGTGGCGTTACTGGCCACCACCGGTGCACCGTGCAGCATAGCTTCCAGCCCGGGCAGGCCAAAGCCCTCGCTTAATGAAGGGAAGACGTACGCTGCACAATTCTCATACAACCAGCGTAATTGCCCCTCACTAATAAAGCCGGTGAACACAACGTTCTGGAGTTCGCGCGCTTGGACCGCAGCAGCAATGCGCCGATAGTTGGCATCAGTTTTACCCGCCAACACAAGCCTGAGGTCTGGCCGATCGACTTGCAGAACAGCAAAGGCTTCGAGTAACCGTTCAAGATTCTTGTGTGGTGTTGGCCGGCCAACATACATAATGAAGTCTTTACCAACGAGCTCCGATAGTGACTCAGCGGCTTCCACAATTGGATCAGCGGCTTCAAGGGTTACGATGACTTTAGCTGGATCGATGCCAGAAAATGCTACGAGGTCGTCTTTCACAAACTGGGTTGGTGTAAGCAAAGCTGTGGATTTGCGTGCTACGCGCTTGATGACCCAGCGATACACGCATTGTTTCACTTTGTATAGCACGGGATTTTTGTCTGGATTCTGGAAGCGAGTGGTAGTTAAATCGTGCACCGTGGTGACCGTTCGCCCACGATACAGTACCGGCTGCTGAGTCATACCAAAGTGCACGAGATCAGCCGACAAGCCAGCCAACTGTTTTTTAAAACCAAGCTGTTCACCAAAAGTGAACTCCTTGTAAGTACATACCATCGCTTGAAAACGCGGATTACTTGGCCGCCAGCTTGTCATATCCTGTGGCTTTAAAAGAATAGTGTAATCGTGCTTTTGATCAATCCGCTGCAAATAGTAGAGCAGCCGTTCTATGTAACGACCAGTGCTGGTACGCAATTCGCGAGCGTCAATAACTATCTTGCTCATGTTTGGCTGGATGAATAACTCCTGATCTTAGTATATAATAGAGAGTAACGATATGAGTTTCTTCAAACAGGCTAAACAGCGCTACCGCTATTCTATTATTCTGCTACGCGAGCTAGTGCGATACGACTTTAAAGTCCGCTATCAAAACTCAATTCTTGGCTATTTATGGTCGCTACTCCGACCTCTTTTCTACTTCCTGGTAATGTACGTCGTGTTTGTTAAGCTGCTGCGCATTGGTAGTGGTGTTCCGCACTGGCCAGTAGCATTGCTGCTCGGGTTGGTGATGTGGGAGTTTTTCAGCGAGGTGACCAAGCAGGGGCTGAAAGCTATTGTTAGCAACGGAGGATTAATCCGTAAAATTAACTTTCCTAAATACATCATTATGGTTTCAAGTAGTTTGTCGTCGCTCATTAATCTATTACTCAACTTGGTGGTGGTGGCCTTCTTTGTGGTGCTCAACCACGTGCCATTGAGCTGGACGTATCTATTGATACCATTTTTTATTATTGAACTTTATCTCTTCGCGCTGGGCATCTCGTTCTTGCTGGCTGCGTTGTACGTCAAATTCCGTGACCTCAGCTTCATTTGGGAAATAGTGATGCGTGCTGGCATGTACGCTACGGCTGTGATGTTCCCAATGAGCCGCATCTTTCACGTGAGCCGTACCGCCGGTCAAGTCATGTTGCTGAGCCCAATTGCCCAGATTATTGAAGACTCACGACACGAGCTGCTACCCCACACGATGAGTTCGTCGCGTCACCTGATGGGCAATGACCTGTTAATGCTTGTGCCACTTTCCTTAGTGGTTATCCTTTTGGCTTTCGGCGCCTGGTATTTCCGCCGCCGCTCACCTTATTTTGCGGAGGATGTCTAATGTCAAAGCTGCCTGACGATATCGCCATTCGAGTGCACAATATTCATAAAGAGTTTCACTTGCCTCATGAAAATGCTGACTCCATTAAGGAGCGGGTGATTACTGTATTCCATAAGAAAGATAAGGGCGTCGATATTCACCGGGCGCTACGCGGTGTCAGCTTTGACATTAAAAAAGGCGAATTTTTTGGTGTGGTTGGTCGCAACGGTAGTGGTAAAAGCACCCTACTTAAGCTCATTGCCAACATCTATGCGCCAACTTCCGGTACTAGTGATTACCAGGGTAAACTAGTTGCCTTTATTGAGCTGGGTGTGGGCTTTAATGTGCAGCTTTCAGGCAAAGACAACGTGTACCTCAATGGCGCCATGCTTGGTTTCTCGCGTAAAGAAATTGATGCTATGTATGACGAGATTGTCGCCTTTGCGGAGCTCGATAAATTCATGCACCAGAAGCTTAAGAATTACAGTAGTGGCATGAAAGTTCGCCTAGCCTTCTCGGTGGCGATTCGGGCCAAGGCCGACATTCTGATCTTGGACGAAGTGCTAGCTGTCGGTGACGCGGCTTTTAAGCGCAAGTGCTACGACTATTTCCGTAACCTCAAAGAAGAGCACAAAACCATTGTCTTGGTGAGTCACAGCATGGGTCTAATCAAAGAATATTGTGACCGAGCCATTCTGATTGAAGATGGAAAAATTGCTTATGAAGGTGATGCCGAAGAGGTGGCCGACAAATATAATGAGCTCTTTGGCCCCAACATTAATAATGAAGCAGCTGGTACTGATGCGGTTGTTGAGCTCGTAGACTGCCGGGCTAAGTTCTCTGAAGATAAAATAGACATTGAAGCTGAGTTCAGATCCAAGGAAACGATTAAGGGTGCCGTACTTGTCACAAAACTGACAAGAGGGCGACACACCTTGGCGGGTACTAACTCAGAACGTCTTGGTTTTCCATCAGGAATTGACTTTGAAAAAGATAAACCAGTGTCCGTTAAGATAACCCTGGAGAACAATATTGTTGCCACCGCCTTTGATCTAGGATTTACTCTTAAGTCAAAAGACGGAATGCATAATTACGGCTTTTGGCTGAATGTCATTAGCTACGAGAGTGGCTCAGAATCCACTGGTTTCCCGGTGGAAATGGCGGGCAAAATGGAAATCGGTGCCAAGCCAAAACTTGTGAAGAAGTAAGCCGCAAAAGGGAGCGCATGAACACAGACCCCACCATCTCGGTCATCATGCCACTCTACAATGTTGGCCGTTACGTCGCACAGGCTATCGACAGTGTGCTTGGCCAGACCATTGGCCTTGAGGGTATTGAAATTATTCTAGTCAATGATGGCAGCACCGATGACACTGAAGTCATTTGCAAATCATACACCGAGCGTTACCCGGACAACATCTATTATTACAACCAGACCAACCAAGGCGTCAGTGCCGCGCGCAATGCTGGACTCAAAGTAGCTCGTGGTCGCTATATTAACTTCTTAGATGCCGACGATATGTGGGCCAAAGATGCTTTCAAGAAAGCCGTGGCATTACTAGACATAGATCAAACCATTGATCTTGTGGCAGCGAAGGTTAAGTTCTTCGATCGCTCTATCGATGAGCACCCATTGAATTATAAGTTCACAGCCGATCGAGTTATTGATGTGAATGATGAGCCCGACAGTCCCATCATGCATCTAATTAGTTGTGTCGTACGCCGAGAGGCATTGGCTCACAGAACCTTTGATACACGATTGGCTATTGCTGAAGACTCCAAACTACTTAACGAAATCTTAGTCGACAAGAAACGCTACGGCGCCTTGGCCAGCACCCACTATAACTACCGCAAACGCAGCAACAACAGTTCGGCCATAGATGGCGGCCAGCAGAGGAAAGATTATTATCTGAAGACCCCCGTCTTGGCTTATGAAGCCATCGCTAATCAATGGATGGTTGATGGTCAGCTGCACCCGTACATGCAATATGTGCTGCTCTACGATTTTTCATATCGCATTAGTGGCGCGCCTTATCAACTATTGAGCGACGCCGAAGAGAAAGCCTATGCCCAAACTATGCTTGGCTTATTGAAACGAATCAGCCCCGAACGTATCAAAACCAGCCGCTGGTATTCAGAAAGTCAAAAAGCGTATTTACTCTCAGCTCGAGAGAAGCCGATGATTACTCACTTTGGCTTTATTGACCACGTTACCAAAGGGGCAATAGTCAAACACCCACTATTGAACATTCTATGTAACTGGCGCTTTAAAAAATCGCTCGAACAATGCCACAAACTACGGCGCTACAATCTTAGCCAACTCTCCGTTCGGGGTAGGCTGCTGGAATATGCCAAGCCGTGGTTGATTATTGGTGAAGCCGTGCTTGATATACCAAGAGCGCTGCTACTGCGCATGGCTTCTGCTATCGATCGACACACGAAATCGCGTGAATTGTGGCTTGTTAGTGACCGCGTCATGGCGGCAGGGGATAATGGTGAAGCGCTGTTCCGTTATATCCAAACCCAGCAGCCAGAGGCTAAGGTTTACTTTGCTCTATCTAAAAAATCTGCTGACTATACACGCCTCCAACAGATTGGACCAACCATTAATTATGGCAGCTGGAAATACTTAGTTACATTTCTCTTGGCAGACAAAATCATCTCGTCTCATGCGGACATCGAGACGACTAATCCATTCCTGCGCAATCTCGATCATTACCAAGACCTCATCCACCACGATTTCGTTTTCTTGCAGCACGGCGTCATATCAAATGACCTATCGGGCTGGCTCAACAAAAAAGATAAGCAGATCAAACTATTCATTACCAGCTCCAAGGTTGAGCATGACGCTATTGTGCACAATCCGGCCTACGGTTATGCAGCAGCGGAGGTACCAACAACCGGCCTGGCACGCTGGGATTTGCTCGAGAATGGTCCGCAGAACAAAATTGTCATTGCCCCTACTTTTCGAGCTAGTTTACTCAAAACCCCCACCAATAAAAACGGTGTGCGGGCCTACGACCCAAGCTTTAAACAGTCTGATTACTTTCAGTTTTATGATCGACTTATGCATGACGAACGCCTTGCCAAAGCGCTCGCAGACAGCAAAATGACCGGAGAGTTTTACCTACACCCAAACTTTGCTCAACAGGCCAGCGATTTTCAGGCGAGCGATCAGATTAGTATTGCTGATTTCCCCTACAATTACCAACAGGCTATCTCGACAGGTAATCTACTGGTCAGCGATTATTCCAGCGTAACGTACGATTTTGCTTATTTATACAAGCCTGTCATCTATGCACAGTTCGATGAACAGCAGTTTTATCAAGGCCATTCTTACACTAAAGGCCATTTTTTCAGTTATCAGAAAGATGGTTTTGGCCCAGTTTGCTCGGATTATGAGTCAACCGTGGAAGCCATTATCAAAGCAGTGCAGGGTGGCTGTAAACTGAGCCCAGTCTACCGCAAGCGTATCGACGACTACTTTACACATCACGATCGTCACAATTGCCAGCGAATATATGAAGCCATCCTCGGGATGAGTAAGCTATAATAACGCTGTGGCTAACATTGCAATCATTACCCGCACCAAAGACCGCCCTGTATTTTTGCGCCGGGCGCTTAAATCGGTGAGTTCTCAAAGCTATACAGACTATGAGCATGTGATTATAAACGATAATGGTGACCAAGCTGCCGTGGAAAAGGCCGTAACGGCTGTTGACGAATCACGTCGCGCCAAAATTACTGTTATTCATCGCGATACTCCCAGCGCTGGTCCTGATACTATTTTCACCGAGTCTGTCGATCTGACGAAATCGAACTATGTTGTCATTCACGACGACGACGACAGCTGGCACCCTGACTTCTTAGCTCGTACTACTACCTATCTAGATGAGCACCCTAATCTTGGCGGGGTCGTCACACGCACCGATAAGGTTATTGAACGGGTTGAAGGAGATGGCGTAAAAACAATTAAAACCTTCCAGCTGATGCCGGAAGTGAAGGTGATTAATCTCTACCGCCAATGCGTCGATAATCAACTGACTCCGATTGCCTTTGTGTATCGCCGCCAGGCCTATGAAGCCGTTGGTAAGTACGACAGCAGCTTGCCCGTTTGTGGCGACTGGGAATTCGGCATTCGTTTGCTCCAGCAATATGATGTAGATTTTCTCGATCCAGGTTACGCGCTGGCTTATTATCACCATCGCCAACTACCCAAGCACGGCCGTGGCGATAATAGTTTTGCCGCTTTTGACCATCGCTACTACGTGAATCTGATTATGAATCGCTACCTACGCCAAGAATTGAAGGAAGGGAAGTTGGGCGTGGGCTATATTATGAACCAAGCCCGCTACAATCAATCATCGTTAGCCCAGATGATCAAACGCCTCCTGCCACGTCGGGTTTCTAACCTGCTAAAGAACCGAGTTAGCTCGTAAGTCTCCGCATGAACAAAGTCTTTAAAGTTGGCTTGGTTTACATCAACACCAACAATATTGGCGACATTGTCATTTTTGATACCACCAAATATCTGATTAAAAAATCACTGGCTTCGATGGGCATCGATAACTACAAAATTGTGCCGATTGATATGGGTGAGCGTGTGGCTGGGCAGAGTGATTGGCCGGAAACATTTGCGGCAGAACAAGCCAAGCAATACGCTGATGCTCCAGAATTTGTACGAGAATGGAAATCCACGAAACTGTATTACTACTTTCAGCAAAACGAATTGCCGAAACTCGATGTACTCGATCTAATTGTATTCGCTGGCGGCGGGTTGATTAAATTTCACCAGCAATACTTTCATATGTATATTGACGAAGTTACGGCGGTTGCGGAACGTGAGCGCATACCGGTCATCTTTAACGCTGTAGGTATTGAAGGCTATGACAAAAGTGACCCACGCTGCCAGTGCTTGGAAGCCGCCTTGCACCGTTCGTGTGTGAAAGCTATCTCCACTCGCGATAATTTAGCCATGCTGCAGCAGAGCTATTTGGCGACCAGCCGCCTTACAGCCACATTGGTATCAGATCCAGCGCTATGGGTGAAGGAGGCTTATGAAATAACTGCCGGTGAGCGTCAAGCTGTTGGCCTGGGAGTTATTCGTCCTGAGATCTTTTCACTGTACGGAGTTGAAGCACCCCGCGAAGCTTTCCTCAAGTTTTACAAAATGATTATCACAGCTCTCGAAAAAGAAGGCGTGGAATACAAGCTATTCACGAATGGTGCGCGTCGTGATCACCGTTTTATCGAGGAGATTCGGCTGTACATGCGTCGCGGCGAGAAGTTTAATGATCACGTTGAGAAAATTCCTAAAAACGGCAAGGCTTTGGCCACTATTATCAATAGCTATTCACGACTCTTAACCTGCCGTATGCATGCTGCGGTTATCGCCTATGCGCTGAACATTCCTGCTGTGAGCGTGGTCTGGAATAAGAAGCTGGAGTATTTTGCTGAACTTACTGAACAGCCCGATAATCTTATTTTTAGTAAAGACTTTGAAGACAAATCCCTAGTCATGAAGAAAATCCTGGAGAGCTCAGCTCCAGGTGTCAACGAAGCTTACAAAAATAGCGACTACGATTTTATTCGTAAGTACATCAAGCGCTACTACCGCCGACGTTACGTAGTGAAGGGTATGCGCTACGGTAGGGCCTTGAAGCATAAAATGACAACAAAGTCGGCGCGCTGATTGGCCACTGATTTGTTATACTTTTAGTAAGCTTTATGAAATATGGTTTGTTAGTAAACAGAGGGGCAATGAACCTCGGCGATGATATTCAATCGTACGCCGAATCGTTATTTTTGCCCAAAATTGACTATCTAGTTGATCGCGAGCACATTAGCGACTTCAAGCCCAAGCGCAAAGATGAAGTTGTGGCGGTGATTATGGGTGCCTGGTGGACACGCCACAAATGGCATTTCCCACCACCAAAGAATATCTATCCACTGTGGATCTCTATGCACCTCACGGATTACCCCCCAGAGCACATTGGTACACCAATCTTTGACGAATTATTTAAGGGTGTGGGCGGCGAATATATGAAGGCTTACGGACCAGTTGGCACCCGCGACATGGCCACCCTGAAAGCCATGCAAGACCTCGATATTCCGTCGTACTTTTCCGGCTGCGTAACTCTCACACTACCAAAGCCTAAAATTAAGCCCAGCAAAGACTATGTTCTGCTCGTTGACCTCGATCCGCGAGTGGAAAAGAAAATCCGTAAAGATCTAGCTGGCAGCGGCATTGAAATCAAGAAAATCAGCAACAACCGTACTACGCGGCGTACTGCTGAAGAAATGGACAACTGGGCTTTCCGCAAGAAAGAGACCGAAGAGCTGCTGGAGATGTACTACAACGCTCGGTGTGTGGTTACACGTCGTTTGCACGTGTCTTTACCATGCTTGGCCATGGAAGTACCCGTGCTTTGCGTACACTATCCCAAGAACATTCGCTTCAGTCCCTACAACGATTGGCTACACATGGTTTCGCCAGAGGACTTTTTGAAGGGCAAATACGATTACGATTTCTTGAATCCCAAGCCCAATAAAACCGATCACCTAGAAACACGAGCCAAGCTCACTCAGCAAATGACTGAGTTTGTAGAAATGGCTGGTAAAGATAAGCGGCCGTTAGAGAAAGTCGTCAAAACTACCTACACCGACGAAGAGGTCTATCGCTGGCAGTACGATTTAATGAAGTTCGCTCTCAATAAATGGCTACCCTCGAGCATTAGGATGTCTAAACAGATCATTAAGCTCAAAGAAGAACGCAAGCAGTTAACTGAAGAACGCGACAAGCTAAAGCGAACTTCAGTCTACCTCAAAACTCGCCGCGGCGCTGGTAAAACACTACGCAAACTCGGCTTACGCAAGTAAGCATTCGGAACTAAACTAGACAGTTACGGGTTGTTACGCTGCCACTTGATAATTTGATTGTAGGTACGTTGACTGTTTTTGTGGTCGTGGAAGTAGAAAAACTCGTCGATGCGCTTTTTATATTTGGATTTGATCTTGCACTCGTTCTCCATATATTCACACATTAGTGCCACCAGCTCATCGACTTTGGTCGTGATTTCTCCGAGAGCGTGCTTGCCGTACTGATAAATCGCTTCGTCATAGCTGGCTGGCAAGGCCGGCGGATGGAAATAGATTACCGGCTTATACATATATGCAAAATCAAACTGCACGCCAGAGTAATCGGTGACCATCAGACTGGCTTCAGTCATGGCTTTCTGGTAATTAAAGTCGTCGTTGGCGGTCAGGATTTTCACAAAACCACTTTGGTCAAAGTCGCTAATTTGCGAAGACATCACTGGGTGCAACAAGTACGTGATGCTGTAGCCAAGACGTTTGGCGGTAGCGATAAGTTGCTTGTCGGTTATGAGTGCACTATAAATCTTGTAAAAGTCAGAGTGCTTAAAGAGCTCGTGTGAACTGCGTGATTCACCATAATCTCTCCCTGGTGGTGCTAAATATGTGCGCCAGGTTGGCGTAATTATAATGTTCTTTTGATCGTTATTGATCAGGCCGTCGTAGCGTGTCGCGCCAGCTGGTACAATTTCCTGGCGTTTAAAGCCGTACTCTGGCCTCAGTAGGTTCTCGGTCTCAAACTTCGAAGCCACAAAGAATTGTTTGAAATCATCCTCACTTTTCTTGAATAACCAGGCGGTATCTTGCACGGTGAGGCCATGCTGTACATACATAATGTCGTAATTGTAGAGGTTACGGAAGAACACTTCGTTAGCCTTTGCGAACCGATAGTAGCCCGGAGCATTATTGTGCGTAAAAACAATTACATTAGCGTGCAAAAATAGTAAGCGCTGCCAGATGGTCTTGTACTTCAAGTAAGGAATGCCATCTTGCTTAAATACTTCGGCATCGGGTGAATCGTCGCGCAGTAGGTAATAGTGATGAATGCCGTCTTGTTGTTTGACCGCGTACCGATAGAGCCACTCGGCATTATCGCCGGCTTTGTATATTTTGTCGGCGTACATCCAAATATTACGACGTCCCAGAACTGGCTTGACTACCCAGTATAGACAACGCAGCACGGCAGTGCGCGGTCGACGCCACAAGGTACTCATGGCACTCAAAAAAATCAACTCACGGATCAACACCTCCAGTGGATTATTGTTCTTCACAAGCAGTGTTTTCTTGCTATGAGTAGCCAAATATTTACTGAACCGCCAGTAGGTAATGCGCCCAGCCAGTTTCGACATCCGAGTATTAAAGTGCAGGTTAAGCCCAACTTTTGTACCATGTCGACGGCTGACGAGGTAAAAGCCTAAGTTGAGGGGCACGTCTTTATTGAGATCAACCTCAATACGGTATGGATACTTATGATAAATAGTCTGACCAAAAATCTTAAAATCCGAATACAGACCACTGTCGTTGAGAGTCGTTTGCTTGCCATTAATATCAACTACTAATGTAGTGGTCTTCAGATCAAGCGGGAAGGTCGTACAGCCGATAATCAGTAGTCGGTTCCGAGCTTTGTCATAGCTCATGAGCTCTACGAAAACATCGCGTTGCGAGGCTCGAGTGAAGAAGGTGCCATTGGCGGTTTTCAGGATAATGTCATCTGTCTTGTAGGTGGTACGCAGGTCGCCGCTGCGCATTTCCAGCAAGAATTTCTTGAGCGGTGAGTTGTAAAAGTAAGCCTCGTCAATGATGGTGCTTTCATCAATGTGTTGGAGGTTCTGTTTTACACCTGCCCAGAATTTCTTGAGCTCAGTTTCATTCAAAAGTCGTAAGTTGGCATTGTTGGTATTAACCTTGAGACGTACAGATAACTCAGTTAGATATTCAATTTGCGTTTCCAGCGATGGCTGTTCAGTCGAGAGCTTCTGCTGCCATTCGTCTAGAAAGCCGAAATACCACTGCTTGTTATAGGCATCATAATTTACAGTTGGCGATGGCTGCTTTCTGAAGAACATCGTTATTCCTTGGCGCTGCTGCACTTAACCACTTGTTTGATACCAGCCTCTAGCGAATAAGCTGGTCTCCAGCCCAAGTCGAGAAGCCTTTGAGAATTCAACAAGACTAAACCAGTTGATGAGCTAGTATTTTGGTCGGCTTGCCGCTCAACCACATTGAGTTTGGCAGTACTTTCCGGACTAGCGGCAATAATTTTTTCAGCCAACTCCTGAATTGAGGCTACATTATCATTATTGGCTAAATTGAAAACAAAGTTGTCGTTTGTGGAGCGTAGCAGCGCAGTAAATATACCACTCACGGCGTCAGCTATGTAGGTGTAAGAGCGCCGTTTACTGGCAGCGTCAGAGTACACCGTAATATCTTTATTGTCTGTGACGTCATGGATAAATTGGGCAAACACTCGCTTATCGTTGTCTTCGATGGCTGGACTAATAACTGGTGCCACACGCACAATGGTTGAAGCGACATTAAACTGTTTTTGGTAGGCAACGCAGAGGTTCTCGGCCAGACGTTTACTTTCTGGGTAAGCTGAGCGCAAGTCCAAACTATCTAAAGCGCCAAAATCACTTTCGGCAACACTGACTGGATATGTCGGAGCTTCCACCTGACCATAAATCTCCAAGGTTGATAACAGGCAAAAGCGGGCGCCTTTTTGCTTGGCGATTTCCAGCAAGTTGGCCGTTGCAAAGACGTTAGCCTTAATAATATCGACCGGTCGCTCGGTAAAATCCTGAGGCTGTGTGGGGCTAGCCGCATGGAGAATATAGTCGACGTTATCATCTAGCTCGGTCAGGTCTTGAATGTCGCTAACTAGTAACGTGAGGCTGGGATCGTCAGAGTAGGTGGCAAACATCTGCTCGGCTTTGGCTTGGTTGCGAACATGGGCAATAACCGAACCAGAGCCATTGCGACGAGCCGCTTCAGCTAGCAAACAAACGGCGTAGCGCCCAATCATACCGGTGGCACCAGTCACAAGGAAAGACTTACCCTCTAGCTGCTCAATGAGTTCCGGATTGGCCTCAATAATACCGTTCACATCCTGCTCGATAATTGAGTTGATCAAACGGTCTCTCCCTTGATAATGTGGTAGTACTTCTTCGACTCAACCAAAAACTCAAAGTAGGTGAAATCAAGCGGCACGGTGATTTTGACGTTACCTTTCAGGCCTTCAATAGTGTATAGCTCGTTGCCATAGTGACGATGTAGCTCAGCTTGGTCGACCACGCTGCCCACAATGCCATCCTCCAAAGACTTCACGTTCACATCGTATGCGTCTTTAAACTGAAAAGCTTGCGGGGCCTGCAGAATAATCATGTTATCCCGGTGGGTTACTTCACCGATGCGATCGTCACCTTCTTTATAAGCGATTGTCTCTTGGGCGGGCATACAAGTGATAGCATTACCCATCTTTTTAGCAGTAGCGATGCATTTGGCAATCGAGCCCTCGTCCAGAATAGGGCGAACGCCGTCGTGAATAAGTACCACGTCGTCATCTTGCACACCGTGCAGTTTCATCTCCATGATGCCGTTCAAAATACTGGCGTGTGCCGATAATTCACCCTCGTCGTCGTCGGTGACAATGTGCTGCACTTTGCTGAGTGAAAACTCTTCAATCAGACTCTTGGCAAGCACTTCTTTACTCTTACGGACGACAAGATAAATGCCGTCAATTTGCTTGTGAGTTTGAAATCGCTCTAGGGTGTACACGAGGAGCGGCTTACCTTTGACTTCCAAAAATTGCTTGGGGCCAACGGTGCTCCGCATACGCGACCCCACCCCACTCGCAAAGATCAAGGCGTAATTCATTTGGTCCATTGTAACAGATTATGAGCCTTCGTACAGAATATAGCAGGGGCTCTGTAAAGGCTTGTAGGGAACTAGTGAATTTCGCTCAACTGGCTGCGAGGAATGGCTCGGCTCCAACCCTGGGCCGAATCGAATTGAGTGCGCAAATACTGAACGCCATTCACCGTAATGGAATCGGTGAAATAAAGCTTCTCACCCTTGGTAATAACCGAGCCAACGCTATGCCCGGTCAGAGGGTTAATTTTATGCAAGCTCACTTTAGCCACCATATAACGAGGCGACTGCATGGGTGCATAGGTGATCTCATCGAGGCTGGTGCGAGGAATGGCTCGGCTCCAACCCTGGGCCGAATCGAATTGAGTGCGCAAATACTGGACGCCATTCACCGTAATGGAATCGGTGAAATAAATATCTTGGCCAGCCGCAATTGGCGCACCGATATTCTGACCAGTTTTAGGGTCGATCTTTGACAACGCAGTATTAGTGCGCATATAGCGCGCTGTTTGCATATGGGTATAAACAAGCTCATCGAGGCTGGTGCGCGGGATGGCCCACGCCAGATGGTTTGTATCATCATCTTGGCTCTGTAGATATTGGACACCGTTAATAACCATTGATTTGGTGAAGAAGATATCTTGGCCAGCCGGGATCACCTGGGTGTCAGTCTGGCGAGTAGCTGGATTGACTTTTTGTAAACTGACGGTGGTAGCCATATAACGAGGCGTTTGCATGGCGTCATAGGTCAGATCGCTCAAGCTATTCCACGGAATACCACGGCTCAGGTTGTTGCCGGAATCGGATTCACTGCGCAAATACTGGACGCCACCCACCGTAAATGAATCTTTGAAGAAGATATCTTGACCTTTGGTAACGAGCGAACCAATCTTTTCGCCTGTTATAGGGTCGACTTTGTAAAGGTTGGTCGAGGCACCATAATACTGAGGTTGTGTGAGAGGGGTCCAGCTAACAGGGATTTCTTGTAGGTCTGATAGCAGTATGCCTTTATCGAGCTTATTGGCAGTATCGGACTGTGTGCGTAAGTAGGTATGCCCGTCAATAACCACCTTGGTTGAGAAGTAAATCTGAGTGCCGGCGGCATAGGCACTCCCAGTATTGGCTTCGGTTGCCAAGTTCTTCTTAAATACACCGGCTTTGGTTTGCATCCAACGTGGTGTCGAAAGACTGGTATACGGTATGTTGGTGCTAGGTCCCCACCACGTATCGTAGGAAATCACGAAGTTGTAGCTGCCCGAATAACCCGTCTCGCTATAAGGGCCAACATACGGTGTGTAACAATACAGGGCTGCGGTAGCCGAGTTGGCGATAGTAATGGTTTTAGCTGTGCCACCCACATCATAAAACTTCACTTTATTACCAGGATAGAGTCCGGCGGAATAAAAGTTTGCCGCTGCATTTCGGCAAGGATAGGACGATGGATCATAGCCCCAATAGCTACGGCCATTCATAAGCTCAATGTAGACTCGAAACTGCCACGCACCATTATCAACTTGTGAAAAGAAGCCAGAGAAACCCGAACAAGAGTTGTAGCCCATGGCGCAGTTAATCTGCGAAGAGGAAGGGCTGGGATCAGTGACCAAAGATTGCTCTTTTTGTAAGGTAGCCAGAATGACACGTGGGTTGATGCCGTAGGCTTTGCCAGCATCGTGGATAATCTGGGCATCTGTAACGGATTTGCTGCAGTCGTAATAGGTATTGTAGAAGCTATAATGGGTGCCCGACTTGCTACCACAACTTTCGGTAGCTTTGCGCGTAGCTAAACCACTGTTTTTACTTTCCAGAAATGATTGAATCGCCGAGGTGCTCATAGTTGATGAATCAGTAAAAATAGCATCGCTCATGAGATTTTCTGGGAAATAAGCGTAGGCGTCAGCTTTGGGGGCAGCGACCGACAGCGCACTAGCCATGGCTACAATGGTCACAGCAACTGCTTTAAAAATTTGACGAGGTAGATGCTTCATATACCCTTAAAATTTCACTGAAATATGCACTTCGTTCTGCTCAACACCATCGTGGGTGGTGCTGAAAATATCGAGCCGGCCAGTGGAGGCGTGGGACCCGAAGCTGAGTTTGCCAGAAAAGCTGCCGTTGATTACTTTCAGGCTGCCCTGGGCGATAACGCCAACTTGGTCATCAATGAGTCGAAAGTGCACGGTGCTAACCGCAGCCATACCACTAATATTGTTACCACTGGTTAGCGTACTACCGTTGCCTGGAGACTCAACGGTAATGACCCCTGACGCCGAAGTTGTCCATTGGCTACGAGGCGTCGTAGCAGCAGCCTGACCCTGGGTGTCGGTGGCGCCACCGATTGCCCGACCGCTATTATTACTTAATTTTTTGGTATCGTCTGTAGCATTTCCGCTGGTCTGAGTGCCAGCTTCGTTGGCTGTCTTGTCGGCATCATTGCGGAAGGGATGTAAGGTCACAACAACTCCAACCGCCGCTACCAGGAGCGCCAATATTAGAAAAGTCGGCCAGCGCCGATCGTTGGCCTGCTTACGGGTAGTGTAGGAACGTTTTTTAGCTGTGTTTTTGTGTGCGGTCACGTGCTTATAGCATACCAAAAACAGGGGTGTACTGTCAATTGCTCGCCCCCAAGCTGCTACAATAGGGGCGATGAAAGTGGTAATTGTCAGCGGCTACTTTAATCCGCTACACGGCGGTCACTTAGATATGATTGAAGCCGCCCGAGCTCTTGGCGACAAATTAGTTGTGATCGTCAACAACGATCAGCAGCAACTCCTCAAAAAGGGCAAAATCATTCTTGATGAGCAAAATCGTATGCGGCTGATTCGAGCCTTGCGGGATGTCGATGAAGTGGTGTTATCCGTCGATGAGGATGCTGGCCAAGCCCAAACCTTACGCAAACTACGGGAAATGTACCCTCACGACGAACTGATCTTTGCCAACGGCGGTGATCGTGACCCGAATCAACACGCCTTACCCGAAAGCGAGCTGCAAGCTACCGTCGACTGCCATATTCAAACGGTCTTTGGGGTTGGCAGCCACAGTATCGAAAAGCGCGATTCATCCTCCCGGATTAATCAAGCAACCGGTCACGAAGTTACTTAAGCAGCGACGAGTTGCGGTCGAGGTGATGCGACCATTGTGCGAGATTTTTCGTAGGACATGAGCATGTCGCTCGCAATCTGACCGCGAGACAACTTGCTCTGTTCTTTTTTGACTTGTTGCAAGCCACCGAGCACCAAACGGGCTTCATCGGCCTGAAGCGATAAGTCGCTGGCTTCCACCTTACTGTTAATATCAACAACTTCTTTACGATGGGCCTTAATGCGCTGCCACAAATCGGTATCGGCGAGAATATCGCGTGCCAACCACTCCAATTCGTAAACTTCGTTTTCAGTTTCGGGAGCGAAAGCAGGTTGTTCTAATGTTTGAATATGTATCATGGTGAGGTTTAGTGCTCTAGTTATAGACCCGTAGAGTTGTTTTGTACATACGGAATGGCAACAATTTATTGACAATTATTGTGCAATGGTCTGATCCTCAACTCGCTCAGCAATAAACAGAGCGATAGCTAATTCTCTTTCCCGCAAACGGTCTTCATGCGCATTCCTAAACCACCACGGCTGCTGATCATTAACCATGAAGAATAGTTCATTTGGATCACTGGCGGCGTCCGCAAACGGATACGTGATCGCCGAAAGCGTCTCCCGGAATGGGGTATTGTCGGCGAGCTCAGCAATGGTTTGCTGGGTAAGTTTGCCAAGTGTCCGACCAACATAGTCGCGGGTGTATTTTCGAAACATGGAAGTTTCCTCAAGCTTGGCGCTATAGCGAGCAATCAGACCAATATGTCGCTGTAAACGCGGCAGGCTTTGTTTGATCGCTACAGTGTTGCCGGTCGCCAAAAGTACCCTTCCTTGAGTTATTTCATGCTCTATTTCTAAATGCTGGAGCGTTTTTAGGTAGGCAAAGCCTATCGGATCAGCTCCATGCAGCGCAGTGGCGGGCCGAATTGAGAAGTCCATACTGACAGCCTGAGGGGCAATTTCGTTGACGTAGACACGTCCAAACATACATACCTTTCGTTAAATGGTGGAGGTCAGTGTAGGGCCGAAGTGTGAGTGGTTCAAGAGAAAATGGCAACAGATTATTGACAATTTCTACGCTTATCTCTAGTTTTAGAATCATGAATAATGACAAAGTGACTATTCAAGCTCTGCTCCAAGATTTAGGCTTTTCCGAAGCTGAAGCCGCAACCTATTGGGCGCTGCTCAACCTCGAGTCAGTTTCTGTGCGTAAAGTCGCCGCCTTGAGCGGCATCAATCGCGGCACAACCTACGACGCCATTAAGCAGCTGGTGAATGCCGGCTTAGTGAATACCCATCGTGTTGGCCAACGAGAGTATTTTGCCGCCGAATCACCCGAAAAGATTTTCGATTTGATTAAAGATAAGCGCAAGGAACTCTGGGAGAGCCAACAACAGGCTCAGAAGTTAATCCCTGAATTACTTGCTCGTAAAGCTCAGCCTCAGGGCCAACCGCTCGTGAAGTATTACGAAGACGATGAAGGCGTGGCCACGATCCTGCG
>DASZUC010000022.1:0-8583 GCA_035547775.1 Saccharimonadales bacterium (SeqCode)
GTTTGCTTACGACGCTTAGTCGACCTTCCGCTGGTATTTGCCATAAGATTAAGTATAGCCGAACAAGCGGCCGAGCTCTAGGCGTGCGTGCCCATTTCACGCAGACGTTTGATACGTTCATCAATTGGCGGGTGGGTGCTAAACAAATTAGTTAGGCTGTGACCTTTGAGAGGGTTTACAAAAAACAAATGCGCCGTGGCAGTGTTTTGATGCAGTGCCACACTGCCAGTTTGCTTGATCTTTTCCAGCGCGCTAGCCAAGGCTTCGGGGTATCGCGTCATCAATGCGCCAGTGGCATCAGCCAAATATTCACGCTGCCGCGATACTGCCAGTTGAATCATAGTGGCCACAAACGGCGCTAAAATAGCCGCTACAATGCCGAGCACCAAAAAGGCTTGATTGTTTTCACGGTCACGGTCGCCACCGCCAAACCAGGTCATGCGTAAAATGATGTCTGCCACCAACGAAATGACAGAAGTGAGCGCAAAAGCTACCATACTGACGCGAATGTCGTAGTTCTTTACGTGTCCAAGTTCGTGCGCCAGCACACCTTGTAACTCTTCGTCGTTCATGAGCTCCAAAATGCCACTCGTAGCACAGACAGCCGCATGCTTTGGGTCACGACCAGTTGCAAAGGCATTCGGCGCTGGATCATTCATGATGTACACCTTAGGCATTGGCAGGCCGTCGGTAATCGATAAGTTCTCAACAATGCGCCACAGACGGGGATTATCTTTTTTCTCAATTTGCTGGGCGCGATTGACGGCTAGGGCCATTTTGGCGCCACTGTAATAGGTAATTGCGACGTAAATCAGCGAACCAATCAGTCCACCGTAGAACACACCGGTGCCACCGCCTAAATACTTGTCAAAAATCCAAATTACACCGGCCAAGAACAGCAGAAAAACCAGCATGATGATGACGGTCTTGCGCTTGTTTTCGGCGATATCAGAATACATACAAAATTACCTCATGTTAGGATTTTAGAAAATGAGTGCAGCTTGAGATGAACCGGGAAGCCCGTCAGCGAACCGTACTTCTAGTACGGTGAGTGCGGACTGGACCGATTCGCTCAAGCTGCGCAATTTTAAAAATCCTCTTAGAATTGGACGTCAACTGGCTTTTGAATAGCTGCGTTTTCACTATCGTCGACTTCAAAATATTCCTTGTCGGCGCGAAAGCCGAGCATGCCAGCAAAAATACTGGTGGGGAAAGTTTTGCGCTTGGTGTTAAAGTCGCGCACCACACCGTTATAGAAACGACGTGAGGCTTGAATCTTGTCTTCAGTGTCGGTTAATTCAGCCTGTAGTTCTTGGAAGTTTTCCGAGGCCTTGAGGTCTGGGTAATTTTCGGCAACAGCAAACAGGCTCTTCATAGTGGTTTGGAAATCACCTTCAGCTTTGGCGGCATCAGCCGGGGTTTGAGCACTCAAGGTTTTGGCGCGAGCGGCGGTCACATCTTCAAAAACACCTTTTTCGTGTGTAGCGTAGCCTTTGACGGTATTAACAAGATTCGGGATCAAGTCAGCCCGACGCTTTAACTGAACCGTAATGTCACTCCACGCTTCGGTAGCCTGCTGATTTAGACGCACCAAGCCGTTGTACATTGCACCAAAAATGATGATCAACAGAACGACAACAACGATCACAATAATCAGTACCATAGAAACTCCTTCTTATACTTACATTATACACCGCTCGCGGCACGCGGTATCATAAAAGATAGTGGTTACTTCACGTCGTCGATCTCGACTCTGGCCCAGCCTGATGATGCTCCTGATTGTAATGGGCTACGTTTGGTATGCTTTAGCCCGTTCACTACCTGCGTTACAACCCACTCACCTCAGCTTATCGTTACCCATCACAACGACCAGTGGTTCGTTTAGCTGGCCTGCCGATGGCCAGACGGCTGTCGGTATTGTAGGTGACTCAGCGATTACCAGTCATGGCTCGCAAAAACCAATCGCTACCGCCAGCACGGCCAAGCTCATCACCGCCCTAACTGTTCTGCACGTTAAGCCATTGACCACAGATTTGCATGGGCCAATGCTGACCTTATCGGCCCACGACGTGGCGCTGTATCGAGAATACGTTGCGAAAGACGGCTCCGTGGTCGGCGTGGCCGATGGTGAGCAAATCAGTGAGTATCAGGTTCTGGAAGCTATGCTGCTACCATCTGCCAATAACTTATCCGACAGCTTAGCCGAATGGGCTTTTGGCTCGCTCGCGAACTACAGTGCTTATGCTAACAAATATATCGTTTCGTTGGGCTTAAAACACACGCATGTGGGCAGTGACGCCAGCGGCTTTTCGGGTAGTACCACTAGCACAGCCAGCGATCTGGTGCGTCTGGGTCAATTAGTGATGCAGCAGCCAGCCCTAAAAACGATTGTGGCCAAGCCCAGCGCTAGTGGCCTACCCGTGGTTGGCACCATTCATAACGTTAACCAAATTTTGGGAGTGAACGGTGTGATTGGCATTAAAACCGGTAATAATACTCAGGATCCAGGTGTCTTTTTGGGGGCTGCACGGGTGCCCGTGAACGGCCAACATCCCATTATTGTCACCGCCCTACTAGGCTCATCGAGCCTCTGGCAAGCCATGCACGACAGTCTGGGCCTGATCAAATCAGCCGAACACAACTTTGCCGTTCAGACGCTTATACACGAGCAATCAGTAGTTGGTGAGTATCAATTGCCTTGGAGTGGCACTGTGGGCGCTGCTATATCGAGTAACCTGAAGGCTACGGTGTGGCCGGGTGAAACCGTGAAAGCAACGGTTCACTTGCAGCCAATCTCGCTTACTGCTCATCCCGGCCAGCAAGTTGGAACAATCGTGACCCAAAAGTCACTGGTTGATACACCTCGAAGCGTGCCGATTGAACTCACCAGCGCCCCCGCCCCACCTTCCCTTTGGTGGCGCCTCACACATCCGTTTTAACTTTAAGGAGTAGGGCATGAAAATACCCCAGCTAAACTGGGGCACTTTCATGGTGGGTGATGAGGGGCTCGAACCCCCGACCCCCTCGGTGTAAACGAGGTGCTCTAGCCAACTGAGCTAATCACCCACGTAATCTCGTGGTGCGCGAGAGAGGACTATCGCACATTTGCTATGCAAACACTCCGCCGCTGCGACGTGCTCGGAGTAAACTCCTGCGCGCGTTCTCACTCTGCGAACCTCCACCCTTCGGGTACGGAGGTTCAAAACCTTTCAAATCATGATTACCAACTTGGCCTACAGCCAATTCGGCAATCATGGTGCGCGAGAGAGGACTTGAACCTCCACAGGATTGCTCCCACTACCACCTCAAGGTAGCGCGTCTACCATTCCGCCACTCGCGCGAGTAACCGTCATATCGTATCTGTTTTGAACCAAAAACTCAAGTGTAGCGCAGCTTAGCTCCGCGGCAAGTGGTCATGCAAGTGGTCGAGGTCATAGTCGTTGCGAATAATCGCTTTGAGGTCATCAATCGAAGTGCCAAACTTCACGCCTGGATTGAGTGTGCCATATGGGTCAAAAATCTGCTTCACTTTTTGCAGCACAGTGTAGACTTCCGAACCGTACAGGGTTTCGAGGTATGGCGCATTCAGGCGACCATCACCACTTTCTGCGCTCAGGGTACCTCCTAAGCTTTGGACTAGCTTGAAGTAGTCGTCGAGCATGCGGAAAGCTTTTTGGCGATCACCAACCTGGCCAAGATTCAGTCGGGGCTGAACATGTAGATTGCCGTCACCTACGTGCCCCCAAACTGCCACCGGCAAATTGGCCGACTCAAATAGCTGATAAACACCTTCCAAGTAGGCTCGCAACTGAGTCAGCGGCACTGCCGCATCGTTAATCACTGGCACGGCCCGCACCAAACCTTCATTGTGAGCCAACACCGCGCTCGAGGCTTGGCGAACTTTCCACAGCATTTGCTGTTGCTCAGGCTCAGTGGCCGTTTGCAGGCTACTGGCATATTTCTCAAAAATCTTGCTGGCTCGCTTAACCAGCTTTTTCAGTTGGCGGTCTTCACTGTCAAACTCTACCAACAATACCGTTTTCGGGAACGGTGATGTAATTACATCTTTCAGCTGATTCGGGTTCAGTTCGTGAACTTGCTGCAGTAAGTTACCGTCGACCATTTCTAGAACACTTGGCGCTTCCGGCAAGTTGCGCAGCTCCATGACGGCATTCTGCGTTTGCTCCAGACTTTCAAAGGTGGCCATCATCAAGGTTGTTTCCGGATTGTGAGCCTCCGTTTCCAAAACAGCTTCCGTAACCACGCCCAGGGTGCCCTGGCTACCCACAAATAATGGTGTGAGGTCAAAGGTGCCATCTTTGCGCTTTACGTCAGCCAGACTATAACCCGCATTATTCTTACTCACACCCAGCTGCATACTGTCAATCACGGCCTGCTGTTCTTCCAGCAGAGCGTCAACCGAACGATAAATTTCCCCTTCGAAGGTTGCCAAGCCTAGCTTCCGGCTCAAATCTCGTTTGGCCAGACGCTTGGTTTCAATCACTTCGCCGTTGGCCAACACCACACGCAAGCTACGCACAAAGGGGCGCATGTCGCCATATTTGCTGGTTTTCTCGCCGCTGGCGTTGTTGGCTATAGCCCCACCGACTGTTGAATATTCAAAAGATGCCGGATAAGGCGGGAGGAATCGACCATGAGTATGCAGAGTCTGCTGCAATTTACCGAACATGATGCCCGGTTCCACGCTCACAGTGTGGTTTTTGGTATCGAGCTCCAAAATACGATTCATATGTGCCGGAAAAACAATCACAATGCCGTCACCAATAGCGGCACCAGTTTGATCAGTACCAGCGCCACGCGCCGTCATAGCAATCACTCGGCCTCGTTCAGCCAGCTGCCAGGTAAAGCGAGCTGTTTTGCGGACATCATTTTCGTTGCGCGGATATACTACCAGCGCTGGTGGCACGGCAAAAATACTAGCATCGGTTGCGAAATAGCGGCGCGCTTCCGTGCCAGCCATAACCTCACCAACCAAATGCTCTTGCAGATAGTGTGCTACTTTGCTCATTCTGTTGTCTATTCCCTCAACCGTCGCATATTTCTAGCAGCTATGATAGCACAACCGGCATCGATTGTACTTATGCTGATCATCGGTTCCAACAAAAAACCGACCAAAAGGTCGGCATATTGGTGGGGATGAGAGGACTATCGCACATTTGCTATGCAAACACTCCGCCGCTGCGACGTGCTCGGAGTAAACTCCTGCGCGCGTTCTCACTCTGCGAACCTCCACCCTTCGGGTACGGAGGTTCAAGAATCATACCAATTCAAAAACCGGTCACAAGGACCGGCTCTTGAATTGGTGGGGATGAGAGGACTTGAACCTCCACGAACCGAAGTCCACTAGCTCCTGAAGCTAGCGCGTCTACCAATTCCGCCACATCCCCGGGTTGTAAAATACCAGATTATCTTATCTGTTTTGCACCGAAAACTCAAGCCTAGTCCGTGACTTTGGCTTCGCGAATTTCCCAATTTTGCACATTGTCTAGGCGATCAGCCGCCGTATTCAAATTATGCTCACCCAGCCCCGCCACCGGACCATTCGTTAGGTAAAGCAAGCGCGGCTGATACAAACCAAGAGCCGGTGTATCGTGCTGCCAGGCCTGCAGGAAAGGCTTGTATTTAATAATACGGAGTTTGGGGTTGAGCCGGGTTCGACCAGCTTCCAAAGCCAAGCTAGCGGTGGTATTTTTCCATTCCGACAGGTTCAAGCGATTAGCTGAGCGCAAATCTGCCTGTGAAGCGTCCCAGTAAACGAACACATCTGGGTCAACACCTAGGGAAATACCGTAGAGTACCGCTTGGTAGTCATGGTTGTTGAGTGCCGACTGAAATACCTGTGCGTCTTCGAGCTGCACCGTCAACTGCACGCCGAGCTGACTCCAGGCTTGTTGCAGCGCCCGCGTCACCAGTCGATACTCGGGCGTATCCGCCGCTGTGAGGCTAAAACTCAGTGTTTGCTTGCCTTTGTGTCGGACACTACCTGGCGTACTTTGAATCCAGCCGTCGTTGGTCAAACGTTTGGCTGCCGCTGTGAGATTAAATGACGGTTGGGTCAGTTTAGGCTGATAGGCCAACTGATTAGGCAAGAGGGGCTCGCGCACCACTTGCGTTTGATAGCCCAATTGCGCAATCAGCTGTGACACATTCACGCTGCGCACCAGTGCTTGTCGCACACTACGGTCAGCCAGTACACCATCGCTTGTTTTGAAAAAGACCATAGTAGCCGCTGTGAGCAAAGGACTGTGCACTGTCAAACCGGACATGTGCTTGAGCGTGCTTGGTACACCATCAATTCCCTCCAGGCCCGTGAGCTGCCCATCTTTGAAAGCAGCTACTAATTGCGCTTGGTTGGTAGAAGCCCGCACCACAAATTCCTGCAACTTTGGCTCACCGCCCTGGTAGTGGGCAAAAGGCGCCAGCACAATTTGCTGCTCAGCCGAGTCTGGATCGCTGCCGCTCACCTGCACAGCTCGCCAGCGAAACGGCCCCGCGCCAACCGGATTAACACTGTTAAAGTCAGCCGAGCGTAATTCCACTGGTGGAATCCGCGCCAGGAGATGCTGTGGCACAATGCCCGTCGTCAAGCCGTAAGGGAAAGAAGCTAAGGCATCTGGCAGTGTAAAAACAATTGTCCTGGCGTCAGGAGTTTTGATGCGCACACCCTCCCAACTACTTTGCAGTGGTGATTCAGCGTCTGGGTCTTGAATCGTTTGATAGGTAAAGCGCACATCAGCACTCGTCAGCGGCCGACCATCTTGCCAAGTCAAGTGTGGCTTCAGGTGCACAGTATAAATCTTAGCCGTGCTATTCACGGTGTAGCCGCTCGCTAAATCACCTACCAGTTGGTTGTGATTATTGTAGGTAAATAAGCCGGCAAAAATCAGGTGCGAAACGGTGGTGTCCACATCACTGGTGGCATATAACGGATTAGCGTTCGAGAACGTACCGACCACCCCCTCTTGATACACACCACCTGGCACGGGCTTCAGTGTCTGGTAGTACCCACTCAGCGCCAGTAGCTGAAACACCACACCAGCGATCAATAGCAACAGCAAGGCAGCCCAGCTCAACACAAAACGACGGACTTGCGCCAACCGACTAAAGCGTCGAAACAAGTGCTGATCGATCTGTTGCTCAGCCTGCGAACCAAAGGCCTCAACCTGTCGCTGGCCTTTGCGCCAACGGCGATGGAAACGCAGCCGCAGCAATCGCAGTCGCATATAGTCGGAATAACCCTACTTGATAATCACACCCAAAATCAGGGACATGACAAACACCAGTGCACAGACAATTGTCAGCTGGAAAATAGTCTTATCAGTACCCCGACGGGTGGTGTTAACTTCACCAGCGCCGCCCAAGCCAGCACCTAAACTGGCGCCGCGAGTCTGTACCAAAATCAGCAAAGTCATTAGTAACATGGAAATTAAGGCGACGTAGTTATAGATACTCATGGCTGCCGAACATCCTCCAAAATAGCTGTCACCAGATAGTTTACCAGACCGATAACCATGCCGGCAAAGACCGCCGCCCAAAAGTTCGTAATGTGCAGCGAGGTGTACAACTTACTGGCAATAAAAACCGTTAGCCCGTTAATAATAATCATGAACAAGCCGAGCGTAAACAAAATCGCTGGCAGCGAAAAGACAATCAAAATGGGTTTTAAAATCACATTGATGATGGCCAATACTAGGCCAGCAATAATAATCACACGCAGCTTATTGTCGTAGGTAATGCTAGAACTCAAAAAGCTGGCAGCCATCCATAAGCCCAAGCTACAGACCAGCCAACGCAGCAAAAAACGGTACAAAGGTCGATTCATGCTATCTATTGTAAGTTAGTTCAGCCGGCGCGGCAACGCGGCGCTCAAAACTTTGGTGCCAGTCGGCGTAATCAACACGTCATCCTCAATCCGAATACCTATGCCTTCTTTCGGGATATAAATGCCTGGCTCCACCGTCAGCACGGCACCGGGCTCCAAAATACCGGTTGGTCCTCGATCGCCGACGTCATGCACATTTAAGCCCAGGTAGTGCGAAGTGGCATGCGGGAAGTAGCGCCGCACACTTTCGCGACGAATACTGCGAATCAGCCCCAGCTCACGCAATTTCTCGCCCATAAACTGCTCTACTTCCAGCTCATAATCATGTAAATTCACACCCGGCTTGAGCAGCGACAAGGCGTACTCTTGCACTTGCAGCACCGCCTCATAAACTTGTTTTTGCCGCTTGGTGGGTGGCTGAAT
Organism: Saccharimonadales bacterium (SeqCode); assembly: GCA_035547775.1. Classification (GTDB taxonomy): domain Bacteria; phylum Patescibacteriota; class Saccharimonadia; order Saccharimonadales; family UBA4665; genus DASZUC01. Next base: position 8,267 of record DASZUC010000022.1, read on the forward strand.
AGCTACCGTGCGCGTAATGTCGGCCGAATAGTGATCGACCTGGGCCCCCACGTCTAGCACCAAAAGCTCGCCACGGCCTAGCGCCGCCCGCGTGTAGGGGTGAATCTGACAAGCCCGCGGACCACCGGCAATGATGGGCTCGAAGCCGTGGATGGCGCCGGCCCGCAAAAAACCACGCGTCAGCTCAGCTTCAACGTCATACTCATAGCGATAACTCTTTAACTTAGTGGGGGTCAGCGTTGTTTTGAGGCTCTTCACCGTAGCATCGATAGCGTCTTGAATGGTCGCCAGCTCTGGTGCTTGCTTGATCACTCGTT
>DASZUC010000023.1:0-4536 GCA_035547775.1 Saccharimonadales bacterium (SeqCode)
CCGTAAAACAACAGCAAAAACGGCTTTTGAGGATATATCTTCGCCATATGTGCCTCTAGGTATAGCAGATTTTGAAGTGATTGAAAAGTAAAATCAGATGACAAAGCGCCCTTTTTGGCTTATGATGAAGCCTGCTGTTGCTCATTTTTCAAGGGACAAGAGCGGCCGTGAGCGGAAATCACTTTTTGCCTGGCGCGTTGACGATAACCATTGATTTGTCTTATAGCAGCACGAAGGGGAGTAGCTCAGTTGGTAGAGCATCGGTCTCCAAAACCGAGGGCCGCAGGTTCAAGTCCTGTCTCCCCTGCCAAACACAGGCCCGGTAAAGCCGGGTTTTTGTTTGGCCAGAGGCCGGCGCAGTAACTGCGTGCAGGGTCGCGGAGGAGCAGCGCAGACAGAATTGTGCTAGCATAATTCTGTTGAGCAGCGCACGAAGGAGTGCGACGAAGTCGCGCGATAGTCCTGTCTCCCCTGCCATTTTGTTAAATGTTAGTTTAGTTGAGCGGATCGTAAAGAGGGTTTTTATGCGGAAGTCATCCACAACAAAGAACAGTCGCAAAGTCCAGAATACCTGGACAAAAGAGATGAAGTATACCAATTACATGCAAGACCGCGGTATGCACATGCTCAAAATGGCAAGCAAATTATGTGACTGGAAAAGCATGGTTGACATTGGCTGTGGCAACCAACAACTGAAAGAGGTCGCAGAAGCCATCAATCCAGGCGTCAAATACACCGGTATCGATAGGCTAAAACATCGTCCAAGTACTCTTATCGCCGACTTCAACAAGGGCGAATACCCGAAAGTGAAGGCTGATCTAGCAGTTGTGAGCGGGGTCTTTGAATACATTCGATCTGAAAATGTGGATTCATTTATAGATAACGTCTGCAAAACAGCGCCATTTGTTGCTTTTTCTTACTGGCCGGTAGACTACCTATCCAACACGGTTGCTATTTCTGCTAAGACCACAAAAACTCGTCCCAAGGTGTGGGTCAATCACTTCACGCTGGCCGAAATTGTGGAGCTTTTCAACCAAAGAGGTTTTCAGCTAGAAATATTAAAAAGATATAAAACTAGTTCTCAATACATGATGGTTTTTACTAATACGAGGCCTTAATGAAACGGCTATCCCTCAGAGCTAAAAAGAGCAGCGACGATCAGAACACCTGGCAAAAGGACATGGAATACACCAGCGGCATGCAAAAGCGCGGTCGGAGCATGCTCAAAACCGCTAGTAGCATCTGTAGCTGGAAAAGTGTCATCGACATTGGTTGCGGTAATCAACAGCTCAAAGAAGTTGTCGAAAGCATCAATCCAGGTGCCAAATACACCGGTATTGATCGCTTAAGTCACCGCCGTGACACCTTAATTGCCGATTTCAACCAGGGTGAATACCCTAAGGTGAAAGCCGATTTAGCAGTAGTGAGTGGGGTACTGGAATACATCCAACCGGAGATGGTTGATCGTTTCCTTAATAACGTCTGCAACACGGCTCCATGCGTGGTCATTTCCTACTTTCCAACAGATTACGATACGGTGTACATCAACAAGACGACTAACCCACCTAAAACTCGTTCCGAACTGTGGGTTAATCAGTTTAAATTAACCGAACTTATAGCATTATTTAGCAAGCGTGACTTCCAAGTAGAAGTAGTGAAGAGATACCGCACTAGCACTCAATTCATACTAGTTTTCACTAAACACGCTTAAATTCCTACATACTTGCTATATGGCCATATTTATTGTATTTTAATAGCAACTTGGCTGTCTTCTAACTTCTTAGAGCTCCCAATGTTCCTTCTATCAGAAAGGGCCTCATGACAAGTGACATCTTGGAAGAACTTCCTCCTGAAGAGATTGCTGCCTTGCGGAGAATCCTTCAGCAGGAAGTGGATCGTGAAGAGCGCATCCGTGCTGCAAACACGCTCTATGAGCACACCAAAAGCGTCGAAGTCGAGCGACTCCGAGCTGAAGGCATCGAAGTTCAGAAGCAGCGCTTCTGCTGGCTCAGGCTCAGACGCCACAGCTACAAAGGCCGTTTTTGGTCAGGCAGACCGCGTTATGGCGCACGCCATAAGCTGTGCATTAACTGCGGTCACAGCAAAGTGCTGGGATACACTGGCGAAGCCGCCCGCTCAGCTCTCTTTATGTAATACGCCCAGCTGATAGCCGGATAACCCCTCTGCATACTGTTGAGTCCATTTTGGATTCCACTATGCAGAGGGGCGTTTTATTTTAGATGTCTGCCCATAAAATTATCCTTACATTTTGTTGTAAAAACTGTTGACCTCGGTCCATCAGATTGTTAGAATGATTATGTATTCTGCTTGTGCTACAGAGGCGTGACCTCTATAATAGGTACAAGAAAAATCAAATAGTACGAACTTAAAAAAGAGGGCGATGAAAGTATTAATGCTCGGGTGGGAGTTGCCTCCCCACAACAGTGGTGGTCTGGGAATGGCGTGTTTCCAGCTCTGCAAGGCCCTCTCGCGCCGCGACATCGACATTGAATTCGTTCTCCCCTACGCCGCTGATCACGGTATTGATTTCATGCAAGTCACAGCAGCACAGCCGGTTGGCGTAGCTGATGTGCAGCGTTCCGGCATCGCCTACGACAGCTACAAATATCGTTTTGAAGATGGTTCCGAAGCCTGGTTGAACATTCATGATCAACAGGCGCTATATGAAGAGGCTGTGGTACGAATGGCCACCCAAAAAGAGTTCGATATTGTCCATGCCCACGACTGGTTAACCTTCCGGGCCGCTCTGCGCTTGAAAGCTGATCGAAACTGCCCGATTATTCTGCATGTGCACTCCGTGGAATCGGATCGTGCTGGCGGCAATCCGGGCAATCCGCTTGTCACTGAAATTGAAGGTTTGGCGCTACACCTCGCCGATCGAATCATCGCCATCAGCGAGCACACCAAAGCTAAGATCATGGAAGATTACGGCATCCCGAGCGACAAGATTGAGGTCGTGCACAACAGCATTGAACCGGGTGATATTGCCCCACTGGACGACGCCAATGCTTACCACTACCTGGAAACGATGAAAGCTCATGGCTACCGCGTGGTGGTCAATGTTGGCCGCTTAACCATTCAAAAAGGACTGCCCCAGTTACTGCGAGCTGCCAAAGAGGTGGTAGTTCGCGCTCCCAAGACATTCTTCCTAATCGTCGGCAGCGGTGAGCAGTATTACGAACTGATCGACCAAGCTGCTGCCCTCGGTATTGGCGGTAATGTACTCTTTGCTGATTTCCAGCGCGGTAAGCGGCTTCGCGATGCTTTTGCCATAGGTGACTTATTCGTCATGCCCTCTGTCTCCGAACCTTTTGGTCTAACGCCACTGGAAGCCATCGGCTACGGTACACCGGCCTTAATTAGCAAACAGTCTGGGGTAAGCGAGATTCTCCACAACGTGCTTAAAGTAGACCACTGGGACACTGACGAATTGGCCAACCAAATTACCGCCGTTGTCCAAAACGACGTTCTGCGTGACACCTTGTGGCAAAACGCCTACCGTGAGTACGAGCGCATGAGCTGGGATGATGCCAGCGCCCTTGTTCACGGCATTTACGATAATCACTTGGCAGGGGTAAGGGCATGAGCAAAGCCGTCGTACTTTACCTGCACGTCCACCAGCCTTATCGCTTGCGACATTACACGGTGTTTGATACAGCCCAACGCCATGATTACTTCGACACGCCCCTCGATGCCAAAACCAGCAATGAGGCCATTTTGCGCAAGGTGGCCGAAAAGTCGTATTTGCCTGCCAATGCCCGCTTACTCAAGTTGCTCGAGCAACACCCTGAGTTCAAACTAAGCCTTTCTATCACCGGGACGGCCATTGAACAGATGGAGCAATGGGCACCAGAGGCATTAGAGTCGTTCAAAAAACTGACCGACACTGGGCGTGTAGAGATTGTCGGTGAAACGTATCACCACAGCTTAGCCTTCTTTTACTCACGCGCCGAATTTGAACTGCAAGTTGACATGCACCGTCGTAAAGTTCAAGAAGTCTTTGGTCAAACCCCGCAAGTTTTTCGTAACACCGAGCTGGCTTACAATAATGATCTAGCCTACTGGGCTGATCGAGCTGGCTACAAGGCCATTTTGGCCGAGGGCTGGGATCCGATTTTGGACTGGCGCAGTCCGAACTTTGTCTACCGGCCAACCTATACCAATCAAATCCGACTTCTCCTCAAAAACTACCGTTTAAGCGATGATATCGCTTTTCGTTTTGGTAATCGTGACTGGGCGGGCTGGCCGCTTACGGCTGATAAATTCGCTCATTGGATGAGTGAAGATCACGACGCGACGAACTTTAACCTCTTTATGGACTATGAAACTTTCGGTGAGCACCAATGGGAAGCGTCGGGTGTGTTTGATTTTCTAGAGCACTTGCCTGGGGAATGGCTCAAAACCGAAGACCACACCTTTATGACCGTTAGTGAGGCGGCTGATACCTTTGATCCGGTTGACCAAATTGATATGCCCGAAACAGTCACTTGGGCCGATACTGAACGCGATCTGACC
>DASZUC010000024.1:0-11072 GCA_035547775.1 Saccharimonadales bacterium (SeqCode)
GGTATTGTTGGCTTGCCCAACGTCGGCAAATCAACCTTATTTAATGCTCTGACTGACAGTAATATTCTGGCAGCCAACTATCCCTTTGCCACCATTGAACCAAATACGGGCATCGTACCGGTGCCGGATGAACGCCTGCAAAAGCTCAGCGAGCTCTATGACAACGCCCCTATCAAACCGGCCACGGTGACGTTTGTAGACATTGCCGGCTTGGTGGCTGGGGCAAGCCAAGGCGAAGGTTTAGGCAATCAATTTTTGAGTCATATTCGCAGCACAAACGCTATTGTGCAAGTGGTGCGAGCGTTCGATGACAGTAATGTTCAGCACGTCGATGATCAGCATGATCCTCACAAAGACATTACAGTTATTAATACTGAGCTGGTGCTTGCAGACCTGCAAACGCTCACCAATCGCTTGCCAAAACTTGAAAAAGAAGCCAAAGCCAACCCCAAATTAAAGCCAATTTTGGATAGCTACGACCAGGTGAACAAACTTTTGAATGATGGCGAACCCATCTGGAATCACCCTGAAATTGACCGTGAGCACATTGCCGATTTACAGCTACTTACCACCAAACCCATCATCTATGTATTCAATGTTGATGAGGCCGGTCTTAGCGACGAAACTAAACGTCAAACCTTGACCCAATTAGTTGCCCCCGCTCAAGCCCTGTTTGTTTGCGCTAAACTCGAAGACGAGCTACGTAGTCTTGACGCCAGCGATGCCGCTGAACTCCTGGGTAGCTACGGTCAAAACGAATCCGGGCTAGTTCAGCTCATTCACGCCGCCTTCACCACCCTAGGCTTACAAAGTTACCTCACTGCCGGCGATAAAGAAGTCCGTGCCTGGACCATTCCCCACGGGGCCACTGCCCCACAAGCTGCCGGCGTCATTCATGGCGACTTTGAGCGGGGCTTTATTGCCGCTGAAATAGTTAGCTATCCAGATCTGATTGCAGCCGGTTCGCTAGCCGCTGCCCGCAGTGCTGGCAACGTACGTACCGAAGGCAAAACCTATGTTATGCAGCCCAACGACGTCGTAGAGTTTCGTTTTAATGTCTCGAAGTAGCTAGATCTCAGCCACGCGCGGGCGAACCGGTGCCTGACTGTGTGCATGGAACGAGGGGCGACCAAACTTGCGGTTACGGAGCGCCATCGGTAAGCGCGAATATGCGATACGCAATGGATTGACTTCTAAATTGGCGGCCGCTGGCACTGGCAAAGCTGGTACCGTTCGAGCAATGCTCGATTCAGATGCAGCCTGCGTGGCCAGTTGCACCGCCGGCTGAGCCGCACCAAACACTTCACGATAGCCCTCACTATACAAGTCTTCTAAGTTAGGATTATTCCTATCGCCATGAATCGGGGTATTCGTTAGTTGTTGGGCCACCGGCGCAAGTGGCGGTGCACCAACTGGTAAAGGCTGACCAGTTTGATCACGATATTGTTGGAGCAAGCTTTGAGTAAAGAGATAGTCAGCTAACTCGTTACTGGGGCGAATGGGTTGCGGCTGGCTTGGCAACGGCGTACCTTGTGCCTTGGCCTGCTCAAACTCCCGACGTAGCGTCTCCTGTTGTTCATGCTGAGCCTGCAAATAAGCTTGGAGTTGCTTATTGATCTCTTCTAGGTGCTGCTTCTGATCTTCTTGGTGCTCAGATTGCTTCTGCTTCTGCGCTGCCATACAGTGCTGCACATGGGTAATCAGCTTACGTAAACGCGGCTGATTAATACTCGTGAATTGCAGGTTTTTAGAACCGGTGCTAACGCTAATGTGGGCACCCATTAAGCGGTGACTATAATCAATTTCACTAATCATATCGAACCGAAAATCTTCAACCGATAAGAAGTTCAACGGCTTTTTATCTACTAATAGCACGCGAATACTGGTAGCTACAAGTAGTGCAAAACCATTCTCATACATACCATTCACACACTCATAGATCTCTTCGTCGGGCAATAAAATGTTATGGAGCTCACTCACTTCGCCCCGACCCCACCCATGACGATCGAACTTAATCTTCTTGAGTTCCTTCTCAACAAAATCTCTACTCACCATGGTTATTACCTCCGCTAACCTGTCCTTAGCATAGCCCGACCAGCCATAAAAAACCGTGAGAATACTTACTATTTCGGCGCGATTTTCATCACATGCCTAAGGTGATCGTATCTGTTGAATAACTCACTTATTAAAAAGTCATTAAAATTTGACACTGTTGAGCATTTTTCTCATAATATGTGTATGTTGGCTACCCTCAAACAGACAGCCGAACTGGTGGAATTGTTCAGGTTGAAGGGGGTTCGGCAGACGTTTCGAAAAGGAGACTTCATCATACGCCCCGGCGAGACCCCGCCGGGTATTTTTTATATTTACCAAGGTTTAGTCAAAGCCTACGACATCACTAAATACAACGAAGAAAACTTATTGATTGTCCGCAAAGAGGAAGAGGTCTTCCCGCTCATCTGGGGCATTACTGGTCAGGAGCGCCACGTTATCTATGAAGCCCTGGCGCCAACCATTACCTGGCAAATTAGTCGTAAGACCTTCCTGGAATTTATCGAGAAAGAACCTGAAGCCCTGGCGCCCCTGCTCGACATGACCATTGAAATGTACCGTCTGCACAGTGAGCGTATTTTAAATCTTGAGTATCGTACGGTGCGCGAACGACTGATCTCTTTCCTCCTGACCATGAGTCAACGCTTTGGCAAACAAACCACTGATGGCGTGCTGATTGAAGTGCCGCTGCGTCATCAAGATATCGCTAGCTCCATTAACGCGACACGAGAAACGACCAGCCGTGAATTATCAGCCTTGGAGCGCAAGGATCTGCTCCAAAACAAGCAATCACTCTTCTTGCTCAAAGACGTTGAAGGTCTACGCAAACACCTACGATAAATTACCTACTGCCAATGTAGAATGATATTTTCGATGGTTTTAACAATGGTTTCTTGATCCGGAATGTCTTGTTTGTCGTAATAATGCGGCGTGTCCATGTATTCTGCCACCACACTCAAACAGTAGATCTCGTCAGCAAGAATATGCATGCGATCAACCGCTGAAATGCTGGACAGCGGCGCCGCTACAATAAGCTTCTCAACTGCAATTGGTTTTAGGAATTCCGCCGCCACATCCAGCGAAAATGCATCCTTAAATCCATCGCTGACCAGGATGATGTTTTGGCCACGCAACAGTTCTCGACCAATGGTGCCGCCCTGCCCCATCAAGCGGTTAATCTTGTGCATCTCGGCCATTTTCTCTTGCTCAATCAAACCACGGAATTCATTGGTCATTTCCTCAACTTCACCTCGAGAGTAGCTGGGGTTATACGCCATGGTTCCACTGACGGTAATACCCGCCAGCGAGACAGGTTCGCGTGGCAGATGAATTTCAGAAATAGGCAGCATGGTTAGTACACAGTGCAAAGCAATAGCAATCTGCGAGCCAACAACCACACCGCCATCATCCAGCGCGACTACCGCACAGTTCTCGTAGCGGTATTTTTGAACGAGATGATTAGCCAACATCCGACCCGCTTGCACACGCGACGCAAAATACATAAGCGTATTCTAACAGCTTAGGATGATAAAATCTCGGGCTATTTACAGTATAAGTCTAAGGAGATAAAAACGTTCACGATTGCCCTTGCTGCCGGTAACTTCGGAATCTGCCTTACCAATAATGCGAAAGAATTGCGTGGCCCATACTTCAAAGTCTTTTAAAATCTGTCGACGAATTTTATCGTTTTTGATAACACCTTTGTGCTTAACGCTGCTCGTCACTGCTTCAAATTGTGGCTTCACCATAACTGCAATGTTAGTATTGCGATCAACGAGTTTTATGATGCTCGGCAAGATCTCGCGCAAAGAAATAAATGATACATCAGCCACCACCACATCAACTTTTTGATCAGTTCGAAAATCTCGGATATCGGTTTTTTCGTATAACTCAATCTGTTTGTGACGACGTAAGCTCGGATGCAACTGGTTGGTACCGAGCTCAACAGCAATCACTTTGGTGGCGCCGTGACGCAATGCATAATCGGTAAAGCCGCCAGTACTACTGCCGACATCCAGCACGATCTTATCTTGAAAGTTAAGATTAAGCGCCTCGCTAACACTGGCTAACTTGAGCGCCGCCCGACTCACATATTGCTCGCGAGCAGCCAACACCAGCTTGGTGGTTCCGTCGACCATAGCCCCTGGCTTGGTGACCACTCGCCCATCCACTTTCACATCACCAAGTTTGATGTAGCTCTCGGCCTGCGAGCGGGTACTTACCAAGCCTTGCTGCACTAATGCTTGATCAAGTCGTTGCTTGGCCATATCCACTACTTCTTGCCGCCAGCCAAGAATTCGAGGCCGACAATCGCCCCCACCATCCAGGCAGCCGCTTTGAAGGCGCGCTTCCAGCCCTCTTCTTTAGGTTTGCGTCTTTCGGGACTTTTATTGGCCATTATTCATCCTCCGATAAAACATCTGGCGTATGTGGCCATGTTGGATCGTGCGGTATTTGAGAATCATCCGGCAACGTCACGTGTTGATGGTAGCGAAATGGTGTAATGTCCTGCACCATGGCGTCAGTCACCCGACTACCTAGTTCAACCTTTAAAGCATCCTCCACCCGCCGGACACGTAAACCGAGCTCCCAGATATCCATACCTTATTTATTCTTTCACGCGTTCGCGATATGCGCCAGTGCCGGTATCAACCGAAATAAGATCGCCGGTCTTAATAAAGGCGGGCACCTTAATGGTCAACCCCGTTTCTAACGTGGCGTCTTTGGTAATTGAGCTGGTCGTATCGCCCTTCACCACATCTTCGGTATAAGTCACCGTCAGGGGCACATTTTTGGGCAATTCCACATTAATGGGTCGCTCGCCAAAGAATTGCAACTGCACAATGTCACCTTCTTTCAGATAGCCAGCACCATCGCCAACTAAATCAGCCGGGATTTCAAATTGCTCAAATGTATCCCCATTCATGAAGAAGAAGACCGAGCCATCATTGTACAAATATTGCACGCCCTGACTGGTAACATCAGCACTATCAAGCTGTTCATTACCTTTAAAGGTTTTTTCGAGCACTTTGCCATCAATCAAGCTCTTAATACGGACATTCACAATCGAACCACCACGGCCCATCACTTTTTGCTTATAATCGACGACGCGAAACGGCTCGCCTTCCCATTGGAAAACCGTGCCTTTTTTTAAATCAGTTATTGATAATGCCATTTATTCTCCTCGTTTGTTAGCAATGTACTGTTCGAGTCCAGCCCGGGCCGTAGGCACCAAATCTGATCGCCACAAAGCATCCTGTAATGAATAGCGCTCTACAGCACCATCGCACTCTCCAATAGTATAAGTCTCTGGGAAATAACCCTGGAAAATATGTACTTTGATTGGGTCGGCATATTCGGCCACCGCATCAAATTCATCCTCCAGCAACGGTTTTAAACGTGTCTGCTCGAATGTAACTGATAACTCTTCGTCGAGTTCACGGTTAGCCGCGACAAGCGGTTGCTCGCCAGCGTTCATATGGCCTCCGAAGAGACTTAATCGACCCGCATAGACCTTGCTGTCAGCCCGTCGACGCTGCAGGGCAACTTGCCCTTCGGCGTCAATCAGAACTGCAAGTGCAAGTTCTATGCGTTCCGTGCTCATAGCAACCTAGTTATTTGCCACAAATGGCAGCAGCGCAATATGACGAGCCCGCTTAATAGCTACACTCAGACGACGCTGCTGAGACTCAGTCAAACCAGTCTTCTTGCGAGTTTCGATCTGGCCGTAAACGTTCACGTAGCGCTGCAAGGTCTTAAAGTCCTTGTAGTCGAAAAACGGCACATCAGTGCGGTGTTTAAAAATCTTTGCCACTATAAATCTCCTAATGTTTCAGTTAATTGAGAGACGGCCATAGGCATACCTTCATAGACGATTTCCAGTTGATCCGGATCATTTGACAGTCCCATCATCTGCCTATTGGCCATGGTTACTTGCTGCACGGCATCTTCGGCTCGCTGGCGGGTATCCTGAAGTAGTTGGATGGAAGCAAAATCCCTATCGAGCCTCTCGCGATCGGCCGCTAACATAATCAGCGCAAACCGATTCTTTGGCAGGCGTTCATCTAAGCCAGCAAGCATATCCATGCCCGCCGTTAGCTCGCCCATGTACTGAGCGACAATTCGGCGCCGTGCGAATACATTCAAACGCGGCAAACGAACTTCTTGCGCCTCAGTCTGCGTCAAATATTCTCCCATGCACTACTCTCCTTAAAATGGAATGTCGTCGAGGTTGATTGGCTCATCACCAATATCTTCGATGACTACGTCATCTTTTTTCACATTTTTACTGGGCTTGGGTTTGCCCTCAGCGGCTGGCGCGTCAGACGAACCACCACCGAAGTTACCACCATCATCGCCACCACCACGACTGTCGAGAAAAGTGACGTCATTAGCCAACACTTCCACCTTGCTGCGCTTAGCCCCATCTTGCTCCCAGGAGCGAGACTGCAAGCGGCCCTGCACTAAGCAGCGACGACCCTTGCTTAAGTATTGCGCTACGCGCTCGGCCAATGGCCCCCAACATACACAATCGATATAGTCAGTCGCTTCTTGCCACTCACCTGATTGATCTTTGTAAGAGCGGTTCAGGGCGAGGCTGAAACTAGTCACATTCTGACCAGTTGGCGTCTGCCTTAGTTCGGGATCTCGTGTAAGATTACCCATTAACGTTACTTGGTTTAAACTACGTGCCATGTGGCATCCTCCTTATAGGAACTATGTCCTTAACGTTAGTTGTACCCCTACGCTACGCTCGACCGCAAAATGGGTCAAGCATAAGCATCTAGTAAATGAACGAATTTAATGAAGAATTAACTACTCTTCGTCTTTTTCTTCACTGTCGTCGTCTTCGCTCCGATCACCGCGCTTGGCAGCTTGTTCAGCTTTTTCAGCTTTGGCTGCCTCGGCCTTCGCGATCGCTTTCAGATCTGGCCGGGTGATCAGGAAACGGATGACTTCATCAGTAATATTCAGCGTGCTCTCCACTTTCGCCACCGCTGCACCAGGCAGCTCGACGGTGTAGAACACGTAGACAGCATGCTCACTACCTTTAATGTTGTAGGCTAGCTTGCGTTTGCCCCAGTTGTCCGCTGCAGTCACCTTACCGCCGTTGTCAGCGATAATTTTCTTAACCCGGTCCTCGGCCTTGCTCAGGTCAACTTCCAGATCTGGATGATACAGCACGGCAATTTCGTACTGATTCAAAACCGCACTCCTTCCCTTGGTTAAAGCCCATATGCATAAGAAGCCATGAGCTGAAGTTAGTATTACACGCCAATTATAGCGCGGTTACCCCTGTTGGTCAACTACGCAGCGCGCACTTTATTAATCAGCGGCAACGAACGATTGCCAATAATTTTACCTAGATTAGTCGCAATGCTGACAGGCGTCGCTTCCCGATTGACAATGTGAAACTCCGTGGGCAGATCTTCCAAAGCCTCAAAGTGCTGATTCATGCCGCGGAAATAGCGGCTAAACATCTCCGCCACAATCTCCTTGCCAATCACATCCTCACCATTAAATTCAGGTTTCAAAACTTGTGGATGCTTGGCCAAAAACACCGCACGGCGGCGAGCCTTACGCTCTAATTGCACCGCTTCTCGAGCATTCTGGAACAGATTATGGGCTACCCGCCAGGCCTCCACGCGCATACCCATCACGTAGGGATCCGGCACCAGCGCTGGCTGAGTCACATAGTGAATCACATTCTCAAACTGGCGCGGCATCAAACCAATGTTAATTGGCAGCTCACGAAAAGCAATTGCTCGACTACTCGGAAAACGCTCATTAAATTCGCGATAGCTCTCCTCGGTCCAATACAAATGGTGGCGACTAGTTCGCCGTGGCCACTCGTACTCTGGCTTAATCAAAGATTTAACAGTGGTGATCAAGCTGTTTACATCAATCAACCCATGCGCATCAACCGGCGTTGGGATGCTGTCACGGTAATCTTCCTTGCGCTCCACAGCCCACATATGGTCGGGCGGCAAATAGTCTGGCCATAAAAATTCCTCGCCAGATTGACGAGGATTGTCAGACGTGTCGGCTAAGCCCCCATTGATTGCTGCTACTTCAGAGCGCTCCATCATCGGCCAGCCTTCCCTTTGTGTTTGCTATACCTCCATCATAAAAGGCACAGAAGAAGCTGGCAAGAGCTGATTAGAACTATTCGCCACCAAAGTTTTCGTCGAGTACAGCGTCGCTGGTACCACCACCAAATACATCGTCAATAGAGTTGACCAACACATCGCGAGGCCGTGAACCATCAGCGGCACCAATAATACCCTGTTCTTCCATCTGTTCAATCAAGCGCGCGGCCCGACCATAGCCAATGCGCAAACGGCGCTGGAGTAAGCTGGTACTCGCTTTGCGATTTTCAATCACGACTTTTACGGCATCGCGGAACATATCGTCATCAGCATCTTGGCCGCCGAAGTCAGCGACCACGCCGCCCTTACCATTCAGCTGTACTGGCTGCGAAACCACTTCGTCATCATACTGTGGCGGCCGTTGCATGCGAATAAAGTCCATAACTTTGACTGTCTCTTCATCGCCGATAAAGGCGCCTTGCACACGTTTTGGCTTTGGCATATCGGCCGTTAAGAAGAGCATGTCGCCCTGGCCAAGCAGTTTTTCAGCTCCCACTTGGTCGATAATTGTCCGTGAGTCGACTTGTGAAGCCGTCGTAAAGGCAATCCGAGCCGGCACGTTGGCCTTAATCAGGCCTGTAATGACGTCCACTGACGGACGCTGGGTGGCCAGCACTAAGTGAATACCCACGGCCCGAGCTTTCTGAGCAATACGCACAATCAGCGCTTCCACGTCACGAGCCGCCATCATCATCAAGTCGGCCAACTCATCGATCACGATCACAATATACGGCATACCTTCCTCTTTTTTGAGGTTGTTGTATTCGGCAATATTACGCTTGCTGACCTCTGACAGAGCGTGGTAACGACGCTCCATTTCGGCCACGGCCCACTTCAGGGCGCTAATACATTTTTCGGGCTCCACAATGACTGGAGTCAGCAAATGCGGGATGTCATCATAGGGTTTCAATTCCACACGCTTGGGGTCGACCAAAATCAGTTTCAAGTCGGCGGGCGAATTACGGTACAGCAGGCTGGTCAGGATAGTGTTGATCATCACTGACTTACCGGAACCAGTTTGACCAGCCACCAAAAGGTGCGGCATTTTATCGAGATCAGCCACGATTGGCATGCCAGAGATATCTTTACCAACCACCACGCCGAGTGGCCCAGTTACGTCCTGCCACTGTTGGCTCAGCAAAATTGAGCTCACCCGCACCGTGGCAGATTTCACGTTTGGGACTTCAATACCCACAGCTCGCTTGCCTGGGATCGGTGCTTCCATACGAATGCTGGTAGCTGCCAGGTCCAATGCCAAGTTGTTCTCCAGAGCGGTAATTTTAGTCAATTTTACCCCTGTTGGCGGCTTCAATGTATACTGTGTAACGCGAGGCCCAATGTTGGCCCCTTCCATCTCAACTTCAATGTTAAAGTTCGAGAAAGTATCGTGAATAGCTTGAGCATTGGCATTGACGTCACCAGCATCGGCCTTGTCTTGTTTTTGGCTCAACAAATCAATGCTTGGGAACTGCCAATCAGGATCGCTGGCCGTAGTCAGGGCTTCATGATTCTCCGTGGCGCTCAGTTTTTGCGCTGTATTCTTGAGTGTGGTCAGCTTGGGCTGTTCGCCAGCTGAGTGATGCACCACTGGCACACCTTCATTAAGTTTAAAGCCCGGCTGTTCAGCGGCTTTGGCCTTCAGGCTTGCTAGATCGTTATCTTCACTCTTTTCACGTTTTTTGAATGGCTTAGCTAAAACTTGTGGCGAAACACCAAATGCAAAGAACCCCGCCAAGATGGCAAAAATCAAAAATAATAAGCTGGCTGGTACTTTATCGAGCACACTTAAGCCAACATTGCCGACGCCACTACCAATATTGCCACCGTGCCCACCAACCCAGTTCATCTGGGTATTACGGCTCGCAAAAGCCGTATCTGCCCAACTACTGGCGAATAATAAGAGTGCGAGCATGCTGGTCAATTTGCCAAGTGGGATCCGGCGATCTTCGGCTTTGAACTTATAAATACCCCAGTAAACAAGGGCAATGGGGGTAATGATGGCCGCCCAGCCAAAGGCCCAATAGGCACCCTCATATAGGTTAACCGGTAATGGTCCGCCAGTTCCAAAGAGGCCCAGTAACAAAAAGAAGCCAAGCAGCATTAAAACAATGGCGCCGGCGTAGGCCCAGAATGGTGAACGCTCCACTGTTTCAACAGCGGGGGTTTTCTTCTTTCTCGTTTGGGTTTTCTTTTTTGCCATATCGACCTCTTTAGTATACCGCTCCTACTGTTTACGGTCCAGCGGTGTAGTCATTGCCGAGTTAAGTAACCCTAAGGCCGTTTGGCGATCAATAATCTGCTGATCGAGCTCACTGCGCGCTTCGATGTATTGGTCATAGGGCAATTTACCAAGTGTGACACCATCTTCTAGATCACGTCGGGCACGCTCCATATCAAGTAGCTGACGATCACCGGCACTGAGCTGATACAGCTCAAAATCGTGCTCATTATAGAGCTTCAACCCCTCTTGCAAGGGGTTGAAAGGTAGCTTTTCGACCGGTGAATCACCGTTCTGGACCATAGTGAGCGATTAATGAACTTCAGCTGGAGCGCTGTCTTGTATTTCGCGCAAGTCAGCAACAGCTTGTTCGTGCTGGCTGGCATCGTTGGCTGCCTGTTGCAGCTCGCCTAAGCCACCAACAGCGGTGTGACCCACATGCATATCATGCGTGGTTGGAGGTCGACTTGGTGCTGCTTCATGCTCAGACAAAGCCCGTAGCTCTGCCAGCAAATGATCCACGTTGGCCGGTGGATCGAGATGATCGGGCGTATACCCAATTGGTTTTTCCAGTGTAACTGTCATTTTGTTCTAGCCTTTTTTATTTTTGTGTAACTGCTTGTATTGTATCAAAACTTAAGCAGTTTGTCAAT
>DASZUC010000025.1:0-30358 GCA_035547775.1 Saccharimonadales bacterium (SeqCode)
GAAGACCACCATTGTTGGTCCGAAAGTCCCAGAAAGCTTTAATGTGCTCGTGAAAGAACTGCAAGGTCTTGGCCTGAAGGTTGACTTGGTGCACTCTGATCAAGTCGTTGATGCCGAAGCTGTTCTGGCTACAAACATTCATGAAGAAGCTACGCATCCAGCCGAAGTTGAAGTGCCACAAACGGCTATTTCTGACGTCGATGTGACCGAAGAAGCAGTCAGCGACGACTTTGATTCGGTTGTTGATGCTGATGATTTGGCTGACCTGGGTGGTGAAGATGCCACAGTGACGGTCGCCGCTGATGATACTGCCACAGATGCAGAAGAAGGGGAGGAGGTCTAAGATGGTCCCACAACGCTATTCCAACAACGGTACTGACATCGCCGATTTTGATGCTGTCCGCTTAGCGGTGGCCAGTCCGGCTGATATTCTCGACTGGAGCTACGGTGAAGTTACTAAGCCCGAAACAATTAACTATCGTACGCAAAAGCCAGAACGTGATGGTCTGTTCTGTGAGCGCATTTTTGGCCCCGTCAAAGACATTAACCCGCACGACGCTAAGTACAAGGGTGTACGTAGTCGCGAAGCCGCCGTCGACAAAAACGGTGAGCTGGTGACTCGTAGCATTGTCCGTCGTGAACGCATGGGTCACATTAGCCTAGCCGTGCCAGTGGCACATATTTGGTTCCTGCGAGGCACCCCCAGTGCTATGGGCTTGCTGCTTGGCATGACTGTCAAGAATCTAGAGCGTGTTGCTTACTTTGCTGCCTACATCATTACATCGGTAGACACCGAGAAGCGCGATCAGCTCCTGGCTGATAAAGAAGCTGAATTTGCTGCCGCTAAGGAAGCCATTAAGGCTCGCTACGAAAAAGAAGCCGAGGCCGAAAACGCCAACGTTAAAGCTCTGGCTGAAATGCAAACCAAGGAAATCGAGGAAGTTACCCGAGAATTCGAGCTCTTCCGCGACCAAGTTGCTGGTTTGGAGCGCTTGAGCCTGATCAACGAAACCGATTACCGTAACCTGCCAGACTCCTTAAGTGACCTAATCAAAGTTGGTATGGGAGGCGCTGCTCTCAAAGATCTGCTCGACGATGTCGATCTGAAGCAATTGATTGCCGATCTGACCGCTGAGTCTGAAGAAGCCAAGGGTCAGCGCAAGAAGAAGCTCTTGAAGCGCTTGCGCTTGCTGGAAAGTATGGACCGCGCCAACATCAAGCCAAGCTCGATGTGTGTGTCGGTATTGCCGGTGATCCCACCCGACCTGCGCCCCATGGTGCAGCTGACCGGTGGTCGCTTTGCTACCTCTGACCTCAATGACCTCTACCGTCGCGTCATCAACCGTAACAATCGTTTGAAGAAGCTGATGGATCTGAATGCGCCGGAAGTCATCCGCCGCAACGAACAGCGCATGCTGCAAGAAGCCGTCGATGCTTTAATCGATAACAACAACGCCCGCTCGGGTCGCGCCGTGGCCGCTACTGGCCAGCGCCGCCGCTTGAAGTCTTTGAGTGACATGCTCAAAGGCAAGCAGGGCCGTTTCCGCCAGAACTTGCTCGGTAAGCGTGTGGACTACTCTGGTCGCTCGGTTATCGTGGCTGGCCCCGAATTAAAGATTAACCAATGTGGTCTGCCCAAGATGATGGCTTTGGAACTGTTCAAGCCATTCGTGATTGGTGAACTCATTGCCCGTGAACAAGCCCACAACATCCGCAGCGCAAGCCGCTTGATTGAAATGGGTGAAACAGTGGTTTGGGACGCTCTCGACGAAGTCATTAAGGGCAAATACGTGCTCCTAAACCGCGCGCCATCACTGCACCGTTTGTCGATTCAGGCCTTCCAGCCCGTTTTGATTGAAGGTCGTGCTATTCAGCTACACCCCTTGGTTTGTAAGGGCTTTAACGCCGACTTCGATGGTGACCAAATGGCCGTCCACTTGCCGCTCTCAGAGAAGGCTCAGGCCGAAGCTCGCGACATTATGGCTGCTAACCGCAACCTTTTGAAGCCAGCCGACGGTTCACCAATTTTGCACATCGAACAGGACATCGTCCTTGGTTGTTACTATCTGACCTACGAGCGTCCTGGTAGCGAAGCTGAGAAGCCATTGGCTTACGCCAGCCTTGACGAAGCCTTGATGGCTTTTGATGCTGGTGAAATCACCTTGCAGCGGCACATTCAGGTGCCATTCCGTGGTCAAACCCGCGTCACCACCCTTGGTCGCTTGCTGTTCAACGAAACCTTCCCAGACGATTTCCCGTTCCAAGACGAAGCCATGACCAAAAAGCGCCTGCAAAAGGTGATGGGTCAGGTGTACGCCCAATACGGGCAGGAACAAACGGCCGAGATTGCCGACGACCTCAAAGATCTGGGCTTCCACTACGCTACGTTGTCTGGTTTGAGTATGGGCATGGGTGACTTTGAAGACATTACTGGTATGGATGCCGTAGTGGATCAGGGCGAAGAGCGGGCTGCCGCTATCTCTGAGCAGTACGAACAAGGCTTCATTACCGAAGAAGAGCGCTACCGCTTGACGGTCGACAACTGGACCAAGATCGATGCCCAGGTGCAGGAACTGCTAGCCGAACAAATGGTGGGTCGCGACAGCTCGATGGCTATCGCCATCACCTCTGGGGCTCGTGGTAACATCTCTCAGATGAAGAACGCCGTTGGTATGTTGGGTGTCCAATCTGACGCTGCTGGTACCCCAATTGAGCTGCCGATTAAGGCTGGCTATATCCGTGGCCTCACACCGCTGGAATACTTCACCGGTACCCGTGGTACTCGTAAGGCGTTGATCGACATCGCCTTGAAGACCGCCGACGCCGGTTACTTAACTCGCCGTTTGGTTGATGTTTCCCAAGATGTCTTTACGATCGATGACGAAGAGATTGACGACCCAGGCTTTGCTATGAACCGGGCCGACGCCGAAGAAATTGGTGTTAGCTACGCTTCACGCCTGACCGGTCGCTTTGCGGCTGAAACTGTGAAGGGTCACGCCAAGAAGGGTCAAATCATTTCTGCCGAATTGGCTGAACAAATTGAAGCCGATACGGCTATCGATGGCGTCAAGATTATGAGTGTCTTGAGCTGCCAGAACGTCCGTGGGGTGCCGCAGCAATCATATGGTGTCGATCCAGCTACTGGTAAATTAGTCGCTGGCCAACACCCCATTGGTGTGATTGCCGCTCAATCCATTGGTGAGCCTGGTACGCAGCTGTCCCTCGACTCGAAGCACCGTGGTGGTGCCGTTTTGGCCGACGACAGTGCCCAAGGTCTGTCGCGTGTGGAAGAGTTGTTTGAAGTTCGCACACCAAAAGGCCAAGCCTACCTCACCGATATCGCTGGTGTAGCCAATACCTGGGAAGAGGGCGACCACTACGTCGTTCAGATCACTGCTGACACGAAAGAGAAAGTTACCTTGCAACTTGGTGAGCGCAAGGCCGCCATCGCCAGTGGCAGCGATGTCATGGTTGGCGATGTGGTAGCAGCTCTGGAAGACAATTCCGAACCATTGGTCACGCCATTGGCCGGTAAAGCTCAGGTAACCGACAAAGCAATCGTCATTACCCCAACCAAGCAGAGCGTTCTGCGCTACGAAATCCCAGGTTTCAAGCAACTACAAGTTGCTGATGGTGACAAAGTGGTGGCCGGTCAACGTCTGACCAACGGTTCAATCAACCTGCACGACTTGATGCGTCTGCAAGGTGTGGAATCGACCCAGCGTTACATCATGAACGAAATCTTGAAGATCTTTGCTGGTCAGGGTCAGAACATTGCCGACAAGCACTTGGAAATCATTGTGCGTCAGATGTTTAGTCGCGTCCAGATCGAAGAAGCTGGCGACAGCGAGTTCGTAACCGGCGACATCGTAAGCAAACTGTCGGTCGTCGAAACGAACGAAACCCTAGTGACTGCCGGTAAGGCACCTGCCAAGTACAGTCAGTTGCTACTCGGCATCACCAAGGCTTCTTTGAGTACTGACTCCTTCCTGAGTGCTGCTTCCTTCCAGGACACGACCCGTGTCTTGATTGGTGCTGCCACCTCTGGAAAGGTTGACAAACTCTATGGCCTGAAAGAAAACGTCATTCTCGGTCGCAAGATCCCAGTCGGTACTGGTGTCATTAAAGACGACGAGCTTGAAGGTCCTGATGCTGAACTGGTCGCTGAAGCCGAGCACATCATCGGCACGCCAGAACCAGTTGAAACCGAAGCCTAACGTCATATCGTCCCGGCGCAACCCCCGAACTCCATTCGAGTTAATAGTGACAGAAGATCCCGGCTTGCGCCGGGACGACAAATAAAGCCTGTTGTAAAAGAAGTCGTCATCTGTTAAGATAGTGTTTACCAAATAAGCAATCCGAGCCTTTCGAGTCGGCATACTCGATTGCCGCGGATAGATTGCAACCATAAAGGAGATTTATGCCAACAATCAATCAGTTAGTGCGCAAGCCACGGACCCGCGTGACGGCTAAGTCCAAGTCACCGGCCATGCTCCGCGTTACCAACAACTTAAAGACCAAGAACTACGAGAAACACGCACCGTTTAAGCGTGGCGTTTGTGTGAAGGTCACCACTAAAACTCCAAAAAAGCCGAACTCGGCTTTGCGTAAGGTTGCCCGCGTGCGCCTGAGCAATGGCTATGAGGTTTGGGCTTACATTGGTGGCGAAGGTCACAACTTACAGGAACACGCTGTTGTCCTAGTACGCGGCGGTCGTGTGAAAGACCTTCCTGGTGTGCGTTACCACATTGTGCGTGGTTCATTGGACCTCCAAGGTGTGACTGACCGCAAACAGGGTCGTTCGAAGTACGGCACCAAGAAGGCTGGTAAATAGTCATGGCCGGACAATTCGAGTGCAGTTACCCGATTTGTGGTTTTGAGCCGACTCACGGCGAGCCGACAACGGGTGATTGTGAACAACTGCGTGATAGTTTTATTGATAACACAGATTACATCGGTGCGTTGGAAGTGAATCCCTGCCCAATGGCAGCTCTCAAAAGCCTGGTCGTGAAATCTGTTGCCCAGTTTGAAGGAGCCCAAAATGCCTAGGAAGACTACCAAAGCGCTGGTGCGCGATATCCCTGCTGACCGTCTGTACGAGAGTGTAGCGGTTCAAAAAGTCATTAACCGTGTTATGTTGAATGGCAAGAAGCAGTTGGCCGAAAAGCTGGTTTATACCGGTATGCAGAAGGCTGCCAATAAGCTGAAGGTCGACAACCCACTCGACGTGTTTGAACAGGCTATGAAGAACATTCAGCCTAGCCTGGAGACTCGTTCTCGTCGTGTCGGTGGTGCTAACTATCAGATTCCCTTTGAAGTAAAGGGTCAACGTCAACAGCATTTGACCATTATGTGGTTTACCCAAGCCGCTCGCGCCCGCAAGGGTATGAGCATGGCTGACCGCATTGCCCAAGAACTTCAAGATGCTTACAACAATCAGGGTGCGGCCGTTAAGAAGCGCGAGGATACGCACAAGATGGCCGAAGCCAACCGCGCCTTTGCCCACTTCGCAAGGGGTTAGTTATGGCAATTGAATGTCCACTTAATTTGGACTGTGACACACAAGATTGTGCACGATTAGGTTTTGGCGTCGAAGACGTATCCGTGGAGCAACTTACCGGAGCAGGATTTACAATTACTTCCCATGATAGGGGTTGGAAATTCCTCCAATTATGCTCAGGCATATTAACAGATGAAGCAGTAGCTAAATTGGCATTCGTTGAAGAAGTTGCACCACATTTGAATCGTTCCAAAATTGAAGAAGACTTAGAAGACAGCAGAGTTATGCAGGCCTCTTTAGGCTACATGGCAGCCCGTGACGAATTTAATAAAGCAGTAATTGAGGCAGAGAGTACAGATGGCAGATAAGAAAACTGAGATGAAAGACATTCGTAACCTGGGCATTATTGCTCACATTGACGCCGGCAAAACGACCACTACCGAAGGTATTTTGTATCGTACCGGCCTGAAGCACAAAATTGGCGCCGTACACGAAGGTGAAACTACCACTGACTGGATGGCTCAAGAGCGCGAGCGCGGCATTACCATTGTGGCTGCCTCTGTTACTTGCTATTGGAAGAATCACCAGATCAACATCATCGACACCCCCGGGCACATCGACTTCACCGTCGAGGTGGAGCGTTCTTTGCGCGTGTTGGACGGTGCCTGTGTGGTGTTTGACGGCAAAATGGGTGTGGAATCTCAGTCCGAAACCGTGTGGCGCCAGGCCGACAAGTATGGTGTGCCGCGCATCTGCTTTATTAATAAGATCAACCAAACTGGGGGCGACTTTTACAAGTCACTTGAGTCGATCCACAACCGCTTAAGCAAACGCGCTTTCCCGGTGCATCTGCCCATTGGCTTCGAGCAGTCAATCAATGGTGTTATCGACTTGGTGAACATGAAAGCTTACACCTACAAAGAGTTTACCGACCACGAGCTTGTGGAAGGGGAAATTCCGGCTGACATGCTGGACGAGGCTAAGAAGTACCGTTCACTCCTGATCGAAAACGCCGTCGCGGAAGACGAAGCCATGCTCGAAAAATACTTTGAGGTCGGTGAAGAAGGCCTCTCCGAAGACGAGATCAAGCAAGCCATCCGTACCGCCGTATTGACCGGTAAGTTCTTTGCCGTCACTGGTGGTGATGGTCGTGGCGTGATCGTCGAGAAAGTTCTCGACATGGTCAATGACTATTTGCCAAGCCCGCTTGATAAGGGTTCTGTCTGGGGTACTCACCCCAAAACTGGCGACGAAATTGAGCGTAAGCCCACCGAAGCCGACCCATTTGCCTCACTGGCTTTCAAGATCACTACTGACCCGTTTGTAGGCAAGCTGGCTTACTTCCGTGTGTATTCCGGTAAAGTGACCGCCGGTAGCTACGTTTTGAACAGCTCAACCGGTGAAAAAGAGCGCGTCGGTCGTATCGTTCGTCTGCAGGCCGACAAGCGAGAAGATGTTACTGAAGTTGGTGCTGGTGACATTGCCGCCATCGTCGGTCTCAAAGGCACCACCACCGGCAACACTCTGAGCGACCCTAACAACCCGATTGTTCTAGAAAGTATTACTTTCCCTGAACCTCCGGTGTCAATTGCCATTGAGCCTAAGACCAAAGCGGACCAAGAAAAGATGTCGTTGGCCCTGCAGCGCTTGGCTGAAGAAGATCCAACCTTCCGCGTTCGCGTTGACGATGAAACAGGTCAGACCATCATCTCTGGTATGGGTGAGCTGCACCTCGAAATCCTCGTTGACCGCATGAAGCGCGAATTTAATGTTGAAGCCAACATCGGTCAGCCACAGGTGGCTTACCGTGAAACTATCCGCAAAGAGAATGTTGAAGTTCAAGGTAAATTCGTCCGCCAATCTGGTGGCCGTGGTCAGTATGGTGATGTCTGGCTACGCCTCAGCCCTAATGAATCTGGTAAGGGCTTCGAATTCATCAACTCGATCAAGGGTGGTGTGGTGCCGACCGAATACATTAAGCCGGTTCAGAACGGTATTGAAGAAGCTATGAGCAATGGTGTGATCGCCGGCTACCCAGTGGTAGACATTAAAGCCGAGCTCTACGACGGCTCCTTCCACGAAGTGGACTCCTCTGAAATGGCCTTTAGCATCGCTGGTTCCATGGCGTTGCAAGAAGGTGTCAAGAAGGCTGGTCCAGTCCTCCTCGAGCCAGTGATGAAAGTGGTCGTTGTGACTCCTGAAGAGTTCATGGGCGACGTTATCGGTGACTTGAACGCTAAGCGTGGCCGCATTGAAAGCATGGAAGACCTCAGTGTCGGTATTAAAGAAATCACCGCCTTTGTGCCTTTGGGTGAAATGTTTGGTTACACCACCAACTTGCGTAGCAACACCCAAGGTCGTGCTAGCTCCAGCATGGAGCTCGACCACTATGCTGACGTGCCCAACAATGTCACTGAAGCTATCATCGCCAAGAACGCCAAATAGTAGGTTTTCAATGAGCACTATTGAGACAGAAAGAAAAGCGACGCTTAACGATCTTCGTAGCGCTGTTTTGGAGTCTGGCCGCCGGATTGTTGAGAACACTTCAATACTGGCCATTGTCCAAGGTGATACGGTATCTGATCGTCTGACACGCCATGGTCGACGCGTTACTAAATTTGTGGTCAACCCTGGTCCAGAGGCGGAGTTAATTGTACTCTGGGGGGATCCGTCGCATCAGCACTATGTCTC
This sequence comes from Saccharimonadales bacterium (SeqCode), assembly GCA_035547775.1. Lineage (GTDB taxonomy): Bacteria > Patescibacteriota > Saccharimonadia > Saccharimonadales > UBA4665 > DASZUC01. The sequence continues at coordinate 8,192 of DASZUC010000025.1, forward strand.
TGTCGGCACTCGTCAAGAGGCGGCAATGCATAATCAAGCTGGCCCGCTATGGTCCAATAGTCATCGTACTTTCTTTTGGGCAGAATCATTACCTCTGCACGCTCCCGATGTGGAGCGAGTGCTGGGTCAACTCGCCCTTGAGGATTTCAACGAAGGTATAGAATAAACGGTCATGAATTTTCCAGATCAAGGCCCAATGCTTACCACCCAAGAGTCGATTACTTTTGAGGAATTAGCCTCTGACTTGGAGGCCGAGCGCCGCAACGATCCGGTATTTCAGCCGTTTCCTGGTGGTGATCTAATTCTTGAGACCTACGAAGGTGAAGCATATGGCACCTTGAGTGTAATTTGGGCTGAAGATTCACTGCTTGGCTTCCATTCCCTCAAGATTTACCGCACCGACGATTAAGCGTTTGCTTGACAAATAAGCGTAAGAGGCATATACCGAGAGAGGAACGGCGTAAGCCGCAATCTTGCAAAAAACTAACATAAAGCGAGGAAAGATGTCTCTGGAAACTATCGACGCCGACTTCACCACGATGTGTGAAGCTCTTGAGCGTGGCAACACATCGCTGGCTGAGCAAATTGCTCAAAACGACGAAGCTGAACTCAAACAGCTGACGCTAACAGAAGGTGGGCGGCTTGACCCGCGCCTCTGCGGACTCGTCGCTGACTTGGGCTATCTGGCGACTGCCGCCAATAGCGCAGTCAATTGGTATGTGCCCGCGCAGCGAGCCAGCTAAACTAACGCAAATAACGCTTTACAAACCCCTGGAGTTTATCTATACTAATCGGGTCACTTTGCGTGGGTCTATTACCCTTATGCAAACGATTATCAGTTAAAGAAGCTAAATGTAAGGAGAAAGCTACATGGCAGATAACTTCGACCGCAGCAAGCCGCACGTGAACGTCGGTACCATGGGTCACGTCGACCACGGTAAGACCACGCTGACTGCTGCTATTACTCACGTTTTGGCTAAGAAATTGCCAAGCGCCGTTAACAAACCTATTAATTACGACGAAATCGACAAAGCTCCAGAGGAAAAAGCTCGTGGTATTACCATTGCTACCTCTCACCAGGAATACGAATCAGAAAAGCGCCACTACGCGCACGTCGACATGCCAGGTCACGCCGACTACGTCAAGAACATGATCACCGGTGCCGCTCAGATCGATGGCGCTATTTTGGTAGTCGGTGCTAACGATGGTCCGTTGCCACAAACTCGCGAGCACGTGCTCTTAGCTCGCCAGGTTGGTGTGCCTAAGATCGTGGTTTTCCTTAACAAGATGGACCTCGCTGACCCAGAATTGGTTGACTTGGTTGAAGAAGAAGTTCGTGACTTGCTCGAGAAGAACGGTTACGACAAAGACGCTCCTATCATCCGTGGTTCAGCTACCAAAGCCCTAGAAGGTGATGCTGCTAACGAAGATGCTGTTATGGAACTTGTCAAGGCTTTGGATGACTTCATCCCAGAACCTAAGCGCGAACTAGACAAGCCCTTCTTGATGCCTATCGAAGACGTCTTTTCCATCAAGGGTCGTGGCACTGTTGCTACTGGCCGTGTTGAAGCTGGTATCGTCAAGGTCAACGAAGAAGTTGAAATTGTTGGTATTCGCCCAACCACCAAGTCTGTCGTGACTGGTGTTGAGATGTTCAAAAAGAACCTCGACCAGGGTCAAGCTGGTGACAACGTCGGTGTACTGTTGCGCGGTATTGAGCGCGACGACATTGAGCGTGGTCAGGTTTTGGCCAAGCCAGGTTCGATCACTCCTCACACTGAATTTGATTCAGAAGTTTACATCCTGACCAAAGAAGAAGGTGGTCGTCACACCCCATTCTTCAAGGGTTACAAGCCACAGTTTTACTTCCGCACCACTGACGTGACGGGTGAAGTTGAGCTGCCGGCCGACAAGGAAATGGTCATGCCAGGTGACACCGTCACCTTCAAGGTCAAGCTTTTGGCCCCAATCGCCATGGAACAAGGTCTGCGCTTCGCTATCCGCGAAGGTGGCCGTACCGTCGGCGCCGGCGTTGTGACCAAGATCGACAAGTAATCTTACGGTTGCTTAGGAAAAGCCCTGGGCAACCAGGGCTTTTTTATTTGCATAAATTTGGAGAAATGAAATGACACTATTTGATCAACTACCATCCCTCAGACGAGCTTTTCCCGATCCTAGCTTCGAGGCCGATTGGCATCAGCATGTGAACGATCCTGACCTACGGCCCGAACCAGCCCGCGGCATTCTGCCAACGTTGACTGGTCGTCTAGCGGTACACGCTTGGTCTGAGAGCTACGGTCACGAAGAAAATCCCACGGTCTTTCCTGGCCTTGAATAGGTTCCCGTTGATGGGTGTATACTAAATCCACAAGGGAGAAACAAAATGACACAGCAAGGCAGCTATTTATTTACGACGGAAGCGATTGTTTTTAATCGGGCCACTAACGAGGGGGCCCTGGGGCATGTTCGGCGCTTCCGCGTGGGTGAATACGCTGGAACAGCGGTCTTTGGCTTCCACGGCGAGCGCGAGAATCGAGAATATTTTCTAGAGTTGGGTTTGGCCTTTGGCGGCACCCATTTAGAGAGTGTAGTGTACGGTGAAAGCGCTACTGATGTCGTAGAGACCATGCATCATGCGACTGATCTTGGCTGGCTATTGGGCCAAACTGTTTTTGAGGTTGGCGAAGTCGCTGCTGCCTAAGGCTTCCTTAAAAGGTAGTTTTATTGTACAATCTAATCTGTCATTACAATTGTGGCGAGAACTCGTCCGGTACCTCAGACTCCGGAAGAGGTTACGTCACTCCTAATGGTAAGGAGTATTACCTATGGCTGACGCCAAACAACCAGAGACCGGCAAACAACGCATTCGCATTCGTTTGAAGGCCTACGACCACAAAGTTATCGACCAAGCTGCTAAGCAGATCGTCGATACTGCCTTGCGCACCGGCGCTTCATTGGCTGGTCCGATCCCATTACCAACGCGCCGTAGCACCTTTACGGTGGTCAAAAGTCCGCACGTCTACAAAAAAGGCCGCGAACAGTTTGAAATGCGCATTCACAAGCGCTTGATTGACGTTTTTGAGCCCACCCCCAAAACCATCGACAGCCTCATGAACCTGAGCTTACCAGCCGGTTGTGACGTCGAAATTAAGATGTAGCCCAAACAGATACAACTTTGTGGAAGAACTTATATATAGCGTCGATTTGTCACTGCCAATCGGCGCTATTTTAATGAATGCTTGCCGCGACCTGTCGGTTAATAATGACGAGGTTAGTGATCGCATAGAAGCCTACGCGTCCTCCTCAGCCTCTCATAACTTTGTGTTAGGGACTGAAGATCAGTTGCAAAGCGAATAGGAATACGCGTACACTTTAGTCGTTATGCCTAAAAGTAAACAGACCAAAAAAGCAGCTAAAACCGAGTCGGACGGCGCTTATCTATTAAAACTAGTGCTCTATCTGATCATTGGTGCTCAATGGGTACAGATCACTACGAAAAGCGGATCAAAGATTCCGCTTCCTGTTGGGTTGCTCATCGGCGCCATCTTTACCTTGCACGAACACTTTCAGATCGATCGCAAGATTGAATATGCAGTCTTGTTGGTGGCGATGTTTGTGGGGTATTGGACCCAGACTGGTCTCTTTATTCATTTGTAGAATTTGCAACGCGTTGACAGATAGAGTGTCGTCGTGGTAATCTGTTATGGTATCTCGGCACGACTGGTACTTGGATTATGCCAGCAGGTCTACCAAAAACAGAGGTAGAAACCGCTCATAACCAAGCCTTTTTATGTCTGACCCTGATGCAGGAATGGCACAATGAAAGCATTAATTACTCGCAAAGTTGGCATGACCAGCACCATCAATGAAGACGGTGTTGTGCAGGCTGTTACCTTGCTTTCAGTTGCCGAACACACTGTTTTAGCCCAGAAGACCGACGAAAAAGACGGCTATGCTGCCGTCCAAGTTGGCACCGAGACTGCCAAGAAGCTGAATAAGTCAGTTGCTGGTCACGTCAAGGCTGCCAAGGTCATGCCAAAAGTTATTCGTGAGTTCCGTCTCATTGGCGACGAAACCCCCGAAGAACTCAGCGTCGGCGCAAAATTTGCAGCCGACGTTTTTAGTGTTGGCGATGTGGTTCATGTGACTGGCACCACCAAAGGTAAAGGTTGGGCTGGTACCATTCGCCGCCACAACTTCCACCGCGGTCGCAAAACCCACGGTGGTCGCAGCTATCGTCGTCCAGGTTCTATCGGCTCTATGTATCCACAGCACATTTTTAAAGGCACCAAGATGGCTGGCCAGTTGGGGCACGATCAGGTTACCGTTCGCAATTTGAAAGTTACCCTGGTTGATCCCGAACTTGGCGTCATCGGCGTCAGCGGCGCAGTGCCTGGTCCCAACAAGAGCATCGTGCTTGTGAAAGGGGCTAAGTAATGGCTGTTAACACCTACACCAAGGCTGGTACTAAAGCTACTACGCCCGCCAAACTCGACAAAGCTGTCTTTGGCGTCGTACCGACCAATCACCAATTATTAAAAGAAGCTTACGTGGCTTACTTGGCTAATGGCCGTGAAAACAATGCCGTGGTCAAGACTCGTGGCTTGGTTCGCGGCGGTGGCAAGAAGCCATGGCGTCAAAAAGGTACCGGCCGGGCTCGTTTTGGTTCAAGCCGTAACCCAATCTGGCGCGGTGGTGGTATTGTGTTCGGTCCAACCGGCCAAGAGAACTACACCAAACAGCTCAACGTTAAAGCCAAGCGCCTGGCTATTCGCCAAGCCTTAAGTCTAGCCGCTGACGCTGGTCAAATTACCGTTATTGAAGATGTTGTGGTCAAACAAGCTAAAACTAGCGAAGTAGCCAAGCTACTGACCAAGATCGGCGCTACCGGCAATACGTTAGTGGTTGTAGAAGCAAAGACCCCAGAATTGATCCAAGCGAGCCGTAATTTGCCAGGTGTGACACTGGTTAGTGCACGCTACGTGAATGTGTATGACACCCTGAACGCTGATTGCATCGTCTTTAGTCAAGCGGCGCTCAAAGTAACCACCGATTGGCTCGGTGATGCTTCGGCCAAGCCCAGCACCAATGCTTCAACAAAACTCAGCACTAAGGAGGCGAAGTAATGAGCAAAACCATTACCTTGCGTCCTCGCCTGAGCGAAAAGACTTACGGCCTCAGCGAAAACCGCGTCTACGTGGTGGAAGTGGAGCGCGGCATCAACAAACACGCTGTGGCTCGCGCCGTAGAGGCTCAATTTGACGTCAAAGTCGTCAAAGTGAATCTGACGAATATCCCAGGCAAAAGTAAGCGTGTGATGAGCGTCAGCGGTAAGCGTTATATGAACGCTCAAGGTAAGCGCAGCAATATTCGTAAGGCTTACATTACCCTCGACAAAGGTCACAGCCTACCATTCTTTGCCGCCATTGAAGAAGCTGAAGCGCAAGAGCAAGCTACTCAGGAAAAAGTTGATAAAGCTGCTGCCAAGCAGACCGAGAAAGATACCAAGCAAGCTAAAGTTACGCCAAGCGCTGATAAGTCAGCTCGTCGTGGCGGTTTGCATCTGCCTGGTCGTCGTGGTGCCCGTGGAGGTGATAAATAATGGCTATTAAGCAATACAAGCCGACGACTCCTGGTCGCCGTGGCATGACCACCCAAGATTTTGATGCTATTACCACCAAGAAACCGGTGCGTTCATTAATTGTGACCAAGCGCCGTAGCAACGGCCGCAACAACCAGGGTCGGATTACCACTCGTCACAAGGGTGGTGGTGCCCGCAAATTCTACCGCTTAGTCGACTTTAAGTTGATTGACGGCTTTACGGCTACCATCGAACACATTGAATACGACCCGAACCGCAGTGCCCGCATTGCTCGCGTAAAAGAGCCAAACGGCACTTATCACTACATTCTAGCCGCTCAAGGTATGCAAGTTGGTCAGACCATCAATGCTGGCGAAGAAGTACCAATCGAAACCGGTAACCGCTTGCCACTCAAGAACATCCCAGTTGGTAGTACTGTGTACGCTATTGAACTCAAAGTCGGTGGTGGCGCACAGCTTGCCCGCAGCGCCGGTGCCAGTGCTCAGCTAATGGGTCGTGACAATGGCTATGCCCAGCTGCGTTTGCCAAGTGGTGAAGTTCGTTTGATTAACGAGAACTGTACCGCTTCACTGGGTGTCGTTGGTAACGAGCAACACCAGAACATCAAGATTGGTAAAGCTGGTCGTAACCGCCGCAAGGGTATTCGCCCGAGCGTCCGTGGTGTAGTTATGAATGCTGCTGATCACCCGCATGGTGGTGGTGACGGTGGTCGTCACGGTGTGGGTGGTGGCAAGAACCGCGGTTCAGCGCCAAAGACACCTTGGGGTCAGAAGACGCTGGGTTACAAAACCCGTCGCCGCAAGAGCACCAGTCAGTTTATCGTAAGAAGCCGTCATGCGGCTAAGAGGAAATAAGTATGAGTCGTTCACTTAAGAAAGGTCCATTTATCGATTTCAAACTCGCCAAAAAGGTTGAGGCGTTGGGTGCTGAAGATCGCACCATCATCAAAACCTGGGCACGTGCTAGCACGATTTCGCCAGAGTTTGTCGGTAAAACCATTGCTGTGCACAACGGCAAGGTACATGTGCCGGTGTTTGTCACTGAAAACATGGTTGGCCACAAGCTAGGTGAATTTGCCCCAACACGTAAATTCCGCCGTCACGGTGGCAAGTTAGCGAAGGGAGACTAAGATGCCCGTACAAGCTATCGCTAAAGGCGTTCGCATTGCTCCTCGCAAAGTTGGCGTGGTGGCTGCCCTCGTACGTGGTCGTAGTGTCGACGACGCTTTGGTCATTCTAAGCCACACTCCTCGTCGCAGCGCTACTGCTGTTAGCAAAGTCATTGCTAGTGCCCGGGCCAATGCTGAGCACAACCACAATTACAAGCCAGCCACTCTGCAGATCACTGAAATTAGCGTCACTGCCGGTCCGCGGTTGCGTCGCTATCGTCCCGCTGCTCATGGCCGGGCTTTACCGTATCAGAAGAAAACCAGCCACATTCGCGTGGTCGTGGAAGGTGAACAGCGTGAGGCTAAAAAGCCAGCTCCGGTGAAAGCTGAAGCTGCTCCCAAAGCTAGCGCTAAACCTGCTGCTAAGAAGTCAGTTGCCAAGAAGGAGGCCAAATAATGGGCCAAAAAGTAAACCCGATTTCAATGCGTTTGCAAGTCAATAAGGACTGGCGCAGCAAGTGGTTTGTGGGCAAGCGCGATTATTCAACTTTCCTACAAGACGACTTGAAAGTTCGCCGTTTGATTCAGAAGAAGCTCGGTTCACGCGCGGCTATCAACAAAGTCGAAATTAACCGCACACCAAACCTCGTGACTGTCACTATTGCTACGGCTAAAGCCGGTGTCGTGATTGGTCGCGGTGGTACTGGTGCCGCTGAACTCAAAGATGCTATTGAAAAGATCTATCACACCCCAGTGCGCGTCAATATTGAAGAAGTAAAGAAATCTGACCTGTACGCCAAATTGGTCGCCGAAAACATCGCTCATCAGCTGGAGCGTCGTATGAGCTTCCGCCGCGCCATTAAGAGCGCTGCTGCAGCTACTATGCGTGCTGGTGCTCAGGGTGTGCGTATTGAGGTGGCTGGTCGCTTGAACGGTGCTGAAATGTCTCGTCGTGAGAAAGAAGTTGCCGGTTCCGTACCATTACACACCTTACGTGCCGACATTGATTACGCTCAAGTTGACGCTAAGTGGCCAGGTGGTGGCATTATTGGCGTGAAAGTTTGGATTTACAAGGGAGAGGTGCTCTAAGATGTTATTGCCAAAACGACAGAAGTTCCGCAAGGTCCGCAAGGGCCGCATCCGCGGTGTCGCCACGGCCGGGCACTACATTGCCTACGGTGACTACGCCCTGCAAGCTCAGGGTCAGGAACGCATTACTTCACGCCAAATTGAGGCCGCTCGTCAAGCCATGACTCGCTACATTAAGCGCGGTGGTAAAATCTGGATCCGTATCTTTCCTCACACACCTGTGACGCGCAAGCCGCAGGACGTGAAGATGGGTAGCGGTAAAGGTTCACCAGAATTCTTTGTCGCTAAAGTACGCCCCGGTACTATTATGTTTGAAATGCAGGGTGTATCTGAAGAAGTCGCTCGTGAAGCTATGCGCTTGGCCGCCCACAAGCTGCCAGTTAAGACGAAGTTCTTAGTTCGGGAGGAAGCATAGTATGAAAATCGCCGATATCCGCAAACTGTCAACTTCTGAGCTGACTACTGAAAGTACCAAGTTGCGTGAAGAAATTACTGATATGAAACGACGCGTACACCTCGGTGAAGTGCAAAATGTGCGTGCCATCCGCCACAAGCGGAAGGATCTCGCTCGCATGCTCACCGTATTAAGTGAAGCGTTGGTAAAGGAGGCTAAGTAATGGCCAAGACAATTATAGGTGTCGTGTCATCTGCAAAAGGTGATAAGACCATTGTTGTGACCGTGCAAGGCCACAAAACCCACCCGCTCTACGGTAAGCAGTACAGCGTCAGCAAGAAGTTCATGGTGCATGACGAAGCCAACGAAGCCCAGCCGGGCGACAAGGTAGAAATCATTGAGAGCCGTCCTTTGAGCGCCCGCAAGCACCACCGTTTGCACCGCATTATTGAAAAGCCGGTACTACGTGAGGACACATTGGCTGCCACTAAGGTGGAAGAGCCTGAGCGCAAAGTCCGTGCCAAGAAGGCTGAAGTCGAAGAAAGCGAGGAAGAGTAGCTATGATTCAGCAGGAATCTCGCCTCGTCGTCTGCGACAACAGCGGTGCCAAGGAAATTCTGTGCATTCGCGTCCTTGGTGGTACCCGCCGTCGTTACGCCAAAGTTGGTGATGTGATTGTGGCTACCGTGAAGCAAGCTGCACCCAACGGCAACGTCAAGAAAAAGTCTGTCGTTCGGGCTGTCGTGGTTCGCACCCGCAACCAAATTCGTCGCCCAGATGGCTCAACCATCAAATTCGACGACAATGCCGCCGTCATCATTGGTGATGACAAGCAGCCACGCGCTACTCGTATTTTTGGTCCAGTGCCACGTGAATTGCGTGACCAAGGCTATGCCAAGATCATTAGCTTAGCTCCGGAGGTACTGTAATGAGTAATCCTCTCTACAAGATCCGTCTCAAAAAGGGTGACCTGGTTGTGGTGCGTGCCGGCAAAGACAAGGGTAAAACTGGCAAAGTTACTGCTACCCATCCTCGTGACAATAAAGTCACTGTTGAAGGCGTGAACATCGTTAAAAAGCATGTCAAACCTAATCGTGAACACCCCCAAGGCGCCATTGTTGAAATCAACCAGCCAATGTGGGTGAGCAAAGTTTCAATTGTTGATCCAACCACCAAGAAGCCAACCCGCGTGGGTTATAAGCTCGACGACAAAGGTGTTAAAACCCGCGTTTACAAGAGCAACGGCAAGGAGATTAAGTAATGGCTACTGCAACCAAACCGGCTAAAGTATCGACCGACGCTCGTTTGCGGGTGGCCTACCAGCAGACTATTGCCAAGGAACTACAGCAAGAGCTGGACCTAAAGAACCCCCATGAAGTGCCACGTTTGCAAAAAATTGTGGTCAATGTTGGCCTTGGCAAAGCTAAGGACGATAAGAAAATCATGGAAGTGGCTACCAACACTGTGCGTAAGATCACTGGCCAACAGCCAGTCGAAACGACTGCCCGTAACTCCATTGCTGGCTTCAAATTGCGTGAAGGTAACAAGATTGGTCTGAAAGCTACGTTACGCGGCGATCGCATGTACGAATTTTTGGATCGTTTAGTCAGCCTGGTGTTGCCACGTCTACGTGACTTCCATGGCGTGAACGTCAAAGCTTTTGACCGCCAGGGCAACTATAGCCTCGGCCTCATCGACCAGTCAGTTTTTCCAGAGCTCAGCTTTGAGGAAACGACCACCGCTCATGGTTTACAGATCGTCTTTGTAATTAATGCTAAGGAACAGGCCCACGCTCGAGCTTTACTCGAAAAGTTCGGCATGCCGTTCGAGAAGGAGAGTAAGTAATGGCACGCAAATCCAACATGGCTCGCGATGCCAAGCGCATCAAAATGATTGATAAGTACGCTGCCAAACGTGCCGAGTTAAAAGCAATGGGCGACCAAGAAGGTTTGGCTAAGTTGCCACGCAACTCTAGCCCTACCCGTCGCACCAACCGCTGTTTTGAAACTGGCCGTCCCCGCGGCTACATGCGCCAATTTGGTTTAAGTCGTATTAGCTTCCGTGAACATGCCTCGCAAGGCGAAATTCCCGGCGTAACAAAGTCGAGTTGGTAGGAAGGAGATTAGATGAGTACAACAACAACTGATCCAATCGCCGACATGTTAACCCGCATTCGTAATGCGATTGCCGTTCGACAACAGACTGTTACCTTGCCTCACTCTCGAGTGAAGGAAGCGGTGGCGCGTTTGCTGGCTGACAATCACTTTATTGATAGCGTGAACGTACAGGACGCTACTATTGGTAAGTCGCTGGTTTTGACTTTGAACGGTGAGAGCAGTAATGCGCGCATTACTGAAATCGTCCGTTTGAGCAAGCCAGGTCGTCGCGCCTACGTCAACGCCCGGGAAATTCCTGTAGTTAAGCGTGGTCGTGGTATCGTGATCGTCTCAACCAGCAAGGGTATGATGACCGGTCAACAAGCCAAGGCCGAACGCGTCGGTGGCGAATTAATCTGTAAGGTGTATTAAAGGATAAGAATATGAGTCGTATAGGAAAACTACCGATCGCTATTCCGAGCGGTGTGACAATCACTGTCGACCCAGCCGAGATTACTGTGGCTGGCTCTAAAGGCACATTGAAGCAATTCACTATGCCTGGTGTAACCGTCAAGCAAGATGGTGACCAGTTGATTGTAACTCGTGACAATGATGAGCCAAAAAACCGCGCCAAACACGGTTTAATGCGTTCCCTGCTGAACAACATGATTGTGGGCGTCAGCCAAGGCTTCTCTAAGAAGCTGGAGCTCAACGGTGTGGGTTATCGTGTTGCCGCTCAGGGTACTGACCTGAAATTGAACATTGGTTTCAGTCACGATGTTATGTATAAGTTGCCAGCTGGGGTGAACGCTGCTGTGGAGCAGAATATCATCACCATCAGCGGCATTGATAAGCAGCAAGTTGGCCAAGTCGCCGCTGAAATTCGCGCCTTGAAAAAGCCGGAGCCGTACAAGGGCAAAGGTATCAAGTACGAAGGCGAACGCATTATCCGCAAGAGCGGTAAAAGCGGGAAGGAAAAATAATGAGTAAGAGTTTAGCCCACAAATTACACAATCGTGCCCACCGCAAAGCGCGCATTCGCTCGCAAGTCAGCGGCACTGCTACACGTCCTCGGCTGAGCGTTTTCATTAGCAACCTGCACGTGACTGCTCAATTGATTGATGACGACAAACACAGCACCGTTGCTTACGTAACGACTGTTGGCCAGAAGACTGTGAAGGGCTCATTGACCGATAAGGCCAAGTGGGTCGGAAGTGAAATCGCCAAGCAAGCCAAGACTGCCAAAGTGAAACAGGTCGTATTTGACCGTGGTGGTCGTTTGTATCATGGTCGAGTAGCGGCTTTGGCCGACGCTGCTCGCGAGCAAGGATTGGAGTTCTAATATGGCACATGCCCCACAACAATCGAATGATCGCCGCCGTCAGCAAAGTGGTATGCCGGTCATGGAAGAAAAGCAATTTGATGAGCGTACGCTGCACATTGACCGCGTCGCCCGCGTGGTGAAGGGTGGTCGTCGGTTCCGTTTTCGTGCCCTCGTCGTGGTCGGTGACCGCAAACAACAAGTTGGTATCGGCAGCGCTAAGGGCGCCGATGTGACTGCCGCCGTTACGAAAGCCACTGAAGTTGCCAAGAAGCACATGGTGAAGATTCCTCTATACAAAGGTACCTTGCCACACGAGGCTGAAGCCAAAGTGGCTGGTGCACGTATTTTGATCATGCCTGCTAGCGCTGGTACCGGTTTGATCGCCGGCGGCGTAGTACGCACCGTTTTAGAAGTTGCTGGCGTCAAAAACGCCCTCAGCAAATCGCTGGGTTCAACTAACAAGACGAACACCGCCTATGCAACTTTGCAGGCCCTCCAGAGTCTAACCCCAGCTAAAAACTGGGTTACCACCGCAGCCAAGTCAAAAGCACCTAAGGCTCCAGCCAGCTCAGCCAAAGCCCCAGCTAAGGCCAAGAAGGAAGCGTAATGAAATATCACGAATTACAGATCACCAAAGCCAAAGCCCCGAAGCGGGTTGGTCGCGGTATTGCCGGTGGCCAGGGTAAAACTGCTGGTCGCGGTACCAAAGGTCAAGGCGCTCGCACTGGCTCCAAGGCTCGTCCTGGTTTTGCGGGTGGCCAAAACCCTCTCATGCAGCAATTGCCAAAACTACCTGGCTTCCGTAGCCACCGTGTGAAGGCTGAAACAGTCTACACCGGTCAATTAGAGCAATTTGCCGGTAAAACTGTCACCGCTGAAACCCTGGCTGAAGCCGGTTTGATCAGCAGCGCTTACGTTAGTGTTAAAGTCCTAGTAAAGGGCGATTTGACCAAAAAAGTGACTGTGAAACTACCAATGGCTAGCGCTAACGCTACCGCCGCCATTCAGTCAGCTGGTGGTTCCTTCGAATCAACTGCACGCCTGCAACGTCCTCAGACTTCGACCAAAAAATCCGACAAATAGTCATGGCGCTCTACTTTGTTCGCCACGGTCAAACCCGGGCTAATTTAGAGCAGATCTTTGACGGTCAGCGTCAAAACATGCCGCTGACTGCAGTTGGTCGTGAGCAAGCTCATGAAACTGCCAAGCGCTTGGCAGACCTTTCAATTACGCGGATTATCAGTTCAGATCTAAAACGTGCCGAAGAGACAGCTGATATTATTGCTGCTGAATTGGGCGTGCAAGATGTGAGTCGTGACAATCGCGTGCGTGAGTATGATCAGGGCATTCTGAGTGGTCAACCCATTCGGGCCGTCAGTGCCGATGAGCTCAAAAGTACACCACAAGCCGAAACTTTTGATGCTTTCTATGGCCGTATACGTCGTTTTCTAGCTGACTACCGTGAAGCCACCGATGACGGCAATACTGTGCTCGTCAGCCATGGTGGTGTGCTCAAGGCCTACAAAGATATGCGTGCTGGTCTCGAGCCAGAAATGCATTTTCCATATCATGGTGTGGAAAATGGAGCGATTATCGCGCTAAAGACCGATACTTTCAGCCAAAACGATTGAACCGGTCGCCAGTAGTCTTGTATACTAGCTATTGAATAAACCACTTGAGAGGGTAAAAAGAGACCAGTGAACTGGAAAATTATTATTAAGTCGCTCGGGCACCATGATATGCGCAAGCGTATCTTGGCAGTGCTGGGCATTCTGCTGGTTTTCCGTATTCTAGCTCACGTCCCAGTGCCGCTAGGCAGCCCGGCAACCCTTCACCAAGTTCTTTCTAATCTGTTTAATTCCAACAGTACGCCCCAGCTACTGAACTTCATTAACGTCCTATCGGGTGGGGCATTAGCGAACTTCTCGATTATGATTGCCGGTATGGGGCCGTACATTAACGCCTCTATTATTATGCAGCTACTGACCAAAGCCATTCCACGCCTCGAAGCGCTTCACAAAGAGGGTGAATTTGGCCAAAAGAAGATTAACCAGTACACCCGTATCTTGACCTTCCCACTGGCAATTATTCAGTCAATCGGCTCCATTTATCTGATTCGCAGCACAGCTAGCTCTATTAGCGGCGCCGGTGACATTACGGCCCATAGCTCCTTCATGCAATGGGTAGTCATGGTTGCCGCCTTGACCGGCGGTTCTATGCTGTTGATGTGGCTCGGTGAATTAGTCACTGAACAGTCGATTGGTAACGGTATTTCGCTAATTATTACCGTAGGTATCGTCAGCCGTTTACCCAGCAATATCTCCACCATTTACGGGACCTATTTGCACAATGGCGGTCATCGCTGGCACGCCTTTGGCCATACAATTCCTATGAATCAAGAGGCGCTCATCGCGGCCTCGGCGATTTTGGCGGCCGTTCTGCTAGTGACATGGCTCGTGGTAATGCTCAATGAGGCGGCGCGTAATTTAACGGTGAACTATGCTAAACGGGTACAAGGGAACAGAGCTTACGGTGGCGTGACCACCGTCCTACCAGTAAAACTAATCACGGCCGGGGTGGTGCCGATTATCTTCGCGGTGGCATTTTTGAGTGTGCCAAGCTTTGTTGGCCAATTGTTGGCTGGCAGCCATAATGTCCATTGGGCGCACCTAGGCACCAATTTGTCGCAGTGGTTCCAGACGCCGAGCGTCAGTACCTTTGCGCTTGAGGGCTGGAAAGCCTATATCTACCCCGTAACTTACTTCTTGCTAGTGTTTGTGTTTACATTCTTCTACACCAGTATTACCTTTAACTCCAAGGAAATTGCCGAAAACCTCCACAAGCAAGGTGGTTTCATTGAGGGCGTGCGCGGTGGTGAGCAAACCGAGAAGCATCTAGGTAAGATTGTGAATCGCCTGACGTTGTTTGGGGCCTTTGCACTAGGTATTCTGGCGTTAATGCCGATTATTGCGCAGATTTTTGTACCCACTAGTATTACTTTAGGCGGCACCAGCATCTTAATCTTAGTTTCAGTGGCCCTACAGACATTACGTGCAGTGGAATCGCGTGCCCTGATGGTGACCTACGATCAGTACTCGCAGCCTGATTTCTTCTACGAATCAGAGGAAGATCCACTCGCTGCTGGCACGAGTTCTCGACGCTTCAAATTCTTACCACGCCGTAAGAAATAGACCTATCTTAACAGGGGTAGTTTAAGCACTTTACAGCTCATTAAATGTGCTATAATCAGGGCATACATAACCGCTGTGGTGAGCGGGTATATTAAAGAGCATGAAAAACTCTTTACATGACAGGGTAGGTGCTGCTATAATTGCCCCTTGTTATATATGGCGGCCAACAAGGAAGTTATCGAGCTGACGGGTACAATCGTCGAAACACTCCCTGGAACACAGTTCAGGGTTGAGCTCGAGAACGGTCACCAGATTATAGCTCACGTTGCCGGTAAGATGCGCAAGCACTTCATTCGTATCGTCCCCGGCGACAGCGTGACGGTCGAGTTGACTCCTTACGATCTCAGTAAGGGCAGAATCACCTATCGCAAATCTTAATAATCTACTGAAGCAGTGAGTCATTCGCAGCATTAAGGAGCAATGATCCGCATGAAAGTGCGTGCCAGCGTTAAGAAAATCAGTCCCGACGACATTATCGTCCGCCGTAAAGGGCGTATTTACGTTATCAATAAATTCAAGCCAAAGCACAAGCAGAGGCAAGGTTAAGCATGGCACGTATTTCTGGTGTAACAATTCCAGCTGAGAAGCAAGTGTGGGTAGCTTTGACCTACGTATATGGAATTGGCCCCAAGAGTGCTGATGACATTTTGGCCAAGGCCAAGGTAGAGCGCACCGTTCGTGTTAAGAACCTGACCGATGCCGAAGTTTCACGCATCCAAGAAGTGATCAACACTGACTTTGTAGTAGAAGGTGAATTGCAGCGCCTGGTGAGTGGCAATATTAAGCGTCTGAAAGACATCAAAGCCTACCGTGGTTTACGTCACAGCGCTAACCTACCGTCACGTGGTCAGCGCACCAAGACCAATGCCCGCACCCGTCGCGGCAAAAAAGTCACCGTTGGTGGCACGGCGAAGAAGGTCGCCTCTAAGACCTAGGATTACCAATGGCAGAAGCAACAACCACCACGACTACCGCACCAAAGCGCAAGAAAGCTAAGCGCAGTGTTGCGAGTGGTCAGGTACATATTTTGGCCACTTTTAATAACACCATCATAACTTTCACCGATGCCCAGGGTAATGTTTTGGCAACATCGAGTGCTGGTACTTGTGGTTTCCGTGGTTCCAAGAAGGGTACAGCCTACGCTGCCCAGGTGGCTACTGAGCGTGCTGGCCAAGTTGCCAAGCAGCAGTTCGGCTTTGCTAAAGCTGATGTTTTCATTAAAGGCATTGGCCTTGGTCGTGATGCGGCCGTGCGCAGTCTCAGTGGCTTAGATATCTCTGTAGAAACTATCAAAGATGTGACTGGTGTGCCGCATGGCGGCGTTCGCCCACGAAAGGCTCGGAGGATCTAATGGCACGTGATACACAGTCGATTGTAAAGATGAGTCGTCGGGAAGGCTATGCGCTGCACCCGAAAGCTCACAAAGCACTGATTAAGCGCCCCACTCCTCCTGGCCAAGCCAGCGGTGGTCGGGGTGGCCGCCCCAGCAAGCCCAGCCAATATTCCGTGCAACTGCGTGAAAAGCAGAAAGTTAAGCGTCTGTACGGCCTATTGGAACGTCAATTCAGCAAACTTATGAAAGAAGCCAGCCGTCGCCAGGGTCAATCTGGTGAATTACTGCTGCAATTCCTCGAACAGCGCGCCGACAACGTAGTGTACCGCGCTGGTTTTGCGCCAAGCCGCCGAGCTGCTCGCCAGTTGATGAGCCACGGCCATTTTTTGCTCAACGACGTCCGTGTGGACATTCCATCCATCCGCTTAAAACCGGGTGACACCCTGCAAGCCCGCCCACACAGCTTACAAACTGAGTACTTTAAGAAGCTCGATGATGTTAGTCCGGCACCGTCAGCAATCCCTGCGTGGCTTAAAGTAAATCGCAAGAAAGTTGAAGTTACAGTTGGTAGTTTGCCAACTCGTGATGACGCCGAAGTTGATATTAATGAACAATTAATTGTGGAATACTATTCACGCTAAAGGAGGAGCTACAGCGTATGGCAAACATGATTCACACCCCCGGTCTCGTTAAGGTAGATGACCACAGCGGCGTTAGCGCCACCTTTACGATTGAGCCCTTGCACAGTGGCTATGGTATGACCCTTGGCAACTCCTTGCGCCGCGTATTGCTCTCCAGCATTGCCGGTGCTGCCGTGACTGCTTTTAAAATTGAAGGCATCACCCACGAATTTACTGCGGTTCCTGGTGTCAAAGAAGACGTCGTCGACATCATGCTGAACTTAAAGGGTGTCCGTTTCCGTGTCTACGGCGAAGAAGCGCAAACCCTGCGTATCGTCAAAACCGGTAAGGGTACAGTTACCGCTAAAGACATTCAGACAACTGCCGACGTTGAAATTGTCAATCCTGACCACGTCATTGCCACCATTGATGACGCTAAGGGCAAATTGACCGTTGACTTGACTGTTGAAGTTGGTCGTGGTTACCGTACCATTGAAGAAGGCACGGCCAAGAAAGCCAGCGACATGATTGCCATTGATGCCATTTTCAGCCCAGTTTTGCGTGTGCGCTACAAGGTGGAAAACACCCGCGTTGGTCAGGCTACCGACCTCGACAAACTGCTGATTACTGTCGACACTGACGGCTCGATCACCCCACAAGATGCTTTTGAAGAAGCCGCTGCGATTTTGGTTAATCAATACACTGCTTTAGCTGGTAAGACTCGCGTTCCTACCGCTGAACACGTGGTTGATAATGCCGGTAGCGAATTTAGTGGTAGCGATCTGATTGGTGATGAGCCAACCGCTCTGAACACCTCAATTGAGGACCTGAATCTGTCGGCTCGCACCACCAATGCTCTGATCAATAACGATATTCACACCATCCGCGACCTGTTTGCTCTGAATGACGCTGAACTACGTGACCTTAAGGGTTTTGGTAGCAAAGCTTTGGACGAAGTGAAAGAGAAACTGGCGGAGTTGGAGCTCTAAGATGCATCGTCACGGATATCAAGGCCGAAAACTACACCGCGAACGCGATCAACGCCGAGCGCTGGTGAAAGGTTTAGCAGAGTCGCTCGTTACCCACGAGTCAATTGAAACCACACTGCCCAAGGCCAAAGAAGTTGTGCCCTATGTTGAAAAGCTGATTACCAAGGCCAAAAAGGGTGATTTGCACAATCGCCGCCAGGTCTTGAGTGGCTTGCAAACCGTTGGCTCAGCTCACAAATTGGTCGACGAGATTGCACCTAAGCTGGGCAAACGCACCAGTGGTCACTTGCGCATCGAGAAGACGGTAACTCGCCGCGGCGACAACGCTCAACTAGCTCGAGTTAGTTTTGTAGATGATTTACAAGCGGCACCGGTAGCGAAAGCTGTTGCCAAACCAGCAGCCAAGCCTGCTGCCAAAGCCCCAGCCGTCAAGAAGCCAGTGGCTAAAGCTGTAGCTAAACCTTCGACTGCCACTCAGGCTAAAGGAGACAAATAATGAAGACCTACAGCGCTAAGCCTACCGATGTCACTCGTGCTTGGTACGTCGTTGATGCCAGCGAAGCTCCAGTGGGTCGCTTGGCTACCCAAGTTGCTACCTTGTTGACCGGTAAAGGTAAGCCCCAGTTCACTAAACACATCGACTGTGGTGACTTTGTGGTTGTTATCAATGCTGATCAGCTGGTTATGACTGGCGACAAGGGTAACAAGAAAATGTACTACCATCACAGCCACTTCCCTGGTGGTCTAAAAGAAACCACTTTGAACGAGCAGATGGCTAAAGATTCAACGGCTGTTATCGTCCACGCTGTTCGTGGCATGTTACCAGTTAACAAACTGCGTGACGCTCGTTTGCAGCGCCTCAAAGTCTATGCCGGCAGTGAACACCAGCACGAAGCTCAAAAGCCGCAAACATTTTCAGTAAAGGCAGGTAAATAATGGCCAATTCTACCAAACAGTATCACTACGGTCTCGGTCGTCGTAAAAGCGCCACAGCACGAGTACGTTTATTACCAGGCAAAGGCCAAGTAACGGTGAATAATCAACCGGCCAACACATATTTTGCTGATAGCAAGTTCTTGCTCCACAAACTTGATAAGCCTTTTACAGTGCTCGATTTGAACGGTAAATACGATGTGAGCGTTGTCGTTTCTGGTGGCGGTCATGATGGTCAAATCGAAGCTATCCGCCTCGGTATTAGCAAGGCTCTCGTGGCTGCTAATGAAGATTACAAGAGCACATTGAAGCACGCTGATCTCTTGGGTCGTGATTCTCGCGAAAAAGAACGCAAGAAATTCGGTCTTAAGGGCGCTCGTAAGCAACGCCAGTTCACAAAGCGTTAGTCTTCCCCTTGCTATAATGGAGGGTATGAGTGGCTATATATTTTTTGCCGAATTAATCCCATCACCTCCGATTCTTAATGACACTGCTTGGTTGACTCAGGTATTGAATGAATTGGGACGTGTAAGTACATGTCCAATTATCGGCTCTGACCTTGATGACCCGCAAGTCAAAACAATTAGTATGCAATTAGACTGCGAAGATACAGCCGACCCTGAAATGTTACTTACGACCGCAGTTGAGGCATTGCAACATGCTGTGACGCTAGCAGGAACTGCTATGTCATCAATTGTTCGCATTGATGCCGTTCATAGTGATCTGCTCAACGACGGCATCAGCCCCGAAGAGCGAGATGCGCACGTCATTGATTTGACTGATTTATATATGCAGCGCCAACTGTCAGCTTGACAGCGCCCTGTATAAGCATTAGAATACCGCGCATGTTAACGCATCAGAACAGCCAATATTGGTTTACCGACACATCTGTGGCGGTTTCTTCTGTGCGCTCATAATTATCTCGAACCCATTGAAAAGACCGCCACTACGGCGGTTTTTTACTATATAAGGAGGAAAGATAATGGAAACAGTACAAACAGGAGTGGTTGATCGGATAGACCTAAATCACAACGCGCCCTACGACGTTACAAGGGGCGAGGATCATCTGCGGGTCGTTCGACGAGCCCTAATCTGCCCATTGGGTGACGAAGTCATTGTAGAATACGGCAACACCTACGATTTGCTGCCTGTCACCAGGCACCCTGACGGCCTGGGCAGAAATATGATCGAGAATATTAAGTCCTTAGGTCGACCGGTAGTCGCGCAGCTATGCGAAGCGCATGGTGGCGAGCCATATCGTCCGCTCACCAAGGATCGTTTAAACGTTTAAATAGGATATACTAGAGGTAATATGCCAAAACCAGTCATTTTAACCGGTCTCAGAGCCAATAACAACCTACACATTGGTCATTATTTTGGTGCATTGTTACCGTTGATCGATATGGCCACCAAAAAGGCCGGTGAATATCAGATCAATTTGTTTGTGCCAGATCTGCATAGCTTTACAACGCCAATCGATCATAGCCAGTTGCAAGCGCAAATCATGCAGAACTTGAAAGTCTTTGTGGCTGCTGGTCTGCCGCTCGACAATGATGATGTATTTGTCTATCGTCAGAGTTACTTGCCAGCCCACGCCGAGTTGGCATGGATTCTAGATTGTTTTACAGGTGTAGGTGAAATGAACCGCATGACTCAGTTTAAAGATAAGTCGGCTGGTCTCAGCGATGACCGCGTTAGCGTGGGCTTGTTTGGCTACCCAGTATTGATGGCAGCCGATATTCTCCTGTACGGAGCCGAGTATGTGCCAGTAGGCGATGATCAGACCCAACATCTTGAATTTACCCGTGATATTGCTGAACGTATCAATAATCAGTTTGGCGACATCTTTATTGTGCCCAAACCAGTTAAAGAGCAACATAAATTCTTTGGCAAAGATCAAGGTTTACGCATGCGTGATCTTCAGAACCCAGCCAAAAAGATGAGTAAAAGCGACGAAACAGGCAAAGGCGTCCTCTTTTTGACGGATACGCCAGAGGTGGCCCACAAGAAAGTTATGAGCGCTGAAACCGATTCGGTGGGTGCCGTGCATTATGATGAGCAAAAGCAGCCCGGAATCAGTAACTTATTGCAAATGCATGCCTTACTATCGGGCGAGACACTTCAAGCTGCCATCGAACATCACGACGGCCAAGCCAGTTACGGTGACCTTAAAAGGGAAGTGGCTGACCAAGTAGCGGAGTTTTTGACTGATTTTCAGACTAAGTTAGCGGCTGTGGATGAAGCAGAAATTCGCCGCAAGTTGGAAGGCAGCGAACTATTGATGGACAAGGTGGGCGGTCAGCGATTATTTAAGCTCCAGCAAGCCGTCGGCCTCCGACCTCTTGATACACGATGAGTAATTTGGAACTGTCACGAGCTGAGCGACTCGATCAGTACGTAGTGCGTTACCAGCCGCTGCTGAGTCGGAGTGGAGCAGTGCGGTTGATTGAAGCCGGAGGCGTCTTAGTAAATGGCCAAGCACAAGTAAAAGCTGGTTATAAAGTGCGTGAAACTGACGCTAT
Organism: Saccharimonadales bacterium (SeqCode); assembly: GCA_035547775.1. Classification (GTDB taxonomy): domain Bacteria; phylum Patescibacteriota; class Saccharimonadia; order Saccharimonadales; family UBA4665; genus DASZUC01. The sequence goes on from DASZUC010000025.1 coordinate 29,393, forward strand.
TGTTATTAATTTTGACGAAAAGCAACATGCCGAAATTCCCGAAATTGAACTACCAGTTATTTTCGAGAATAAAGATGTTGTGGTTATCAATAAGCCAGCGGGTATTTTGACTCACAGCAAAGGCGGCTTCAACCCTGAAGCAACTGTTGCCACCTGGCTACGCTCGCGTCTAGCAAAAGGCTATGACCCTGGTGATAACCAACGAGCGGGCATCGTACACCGTCTGGACAGAGCTACCTCTGGCGTGATGATTTGTGCTAAAACGCCCGAAGCGCTGAGTTGGCTGCAAAAGCAATTCAGTCAACGCAAAGTGAAAAAGACCTATCAGGCCGTTGTAAACGGGCAACCGAGCCCGGCACAGGCAGTTATTGATATGCCTATTGAGCGCAACCCTCGGAAACCGCAGACTTTTCGCGTGGGACCGAATGGCAAAACCGCTCAAACGGCGTATCGGGTTATAGCCCACGGTGATCATAACAGTCTTGTGGAGTTGAAGCCGCAAACTGGTCGAACCCATCAGTTGCGTGTGCACTTAAGTCAGCTGGGTTATCCCATTGTAGGTGACGTTCTATACGGTGGTCCGGAAGCTGATCGTCTGTATCTACATGCGGAGAGCTTGGAATTGACCCTCCCCAATAGGGATAGGAAAGTATTTACTGCACCAACCCCAGTTATCTTCCAGGAGCGCGTGCAATGAGCCTGCCCGTTCACCCGGTAACTGAACGTCAACTCTCAGCCTTCGTGGGTGGCGACCACCACGCCTTACTTTTGGTGGGCCAGCCTGGCAGCGGTAAGCTGGCCTTGGCTCAACAAGCGGCAGCCGATAGTTTGCAGACGCCACTTGCACGGCTGGACGCACACCCTTACGTCCGAATTTTTGAAGCTGCGGACGGGCAAGCGATAGGCATAGAAACCATCCGCGAAGTCGAGCACTTTTTACGCCTGAAAGTGCCAGGCCAGGAACAA
>DASZUC010000026.1:0-12147 GCA_035547775.1 Saccharimonadales bacterium (SeqCode)
GACAGCTTTCATGATCGCCTACGACGAGTACGACGGCTACGGCTATCGCCGCCGTGATCCACACATGCGGTGGGACGTTTTTCTGTTCAGCCTGGTGATCTGGGCCGTGGTCTACGGAGCCGTCAATGCCGCCATCGTGTACCCAGTGAGCGCGCATTACCGACCAAACCCGAATGGTAACACCATCCAAGAGGCGCAGCAGTTTGGCCTCCAAAGCGGCCAGACATATCCGCTAGTTCTTGGAGCTCGCTTGGGCGGTAGCGACACCAATGTCTCCGCTCACGCCGGCTTGTTTTCGGCCAACGTGGCCGTCAGCAGCAAGCCCGACTCAGCCTTGTCCGTGAGCTTCGAGCACGCCGGCAAGAGCTACCTGTTGGAGCTGCCGACGAACGAAATCACGTTCATCCAAAGCACCACTAAGAAGCCCAGCGTCACGCTGAATTTGGCCAGTCACACCGTCTACAGCGGCCTGATCGTGACTACGAATTACAGTCACTGTCACTTCGAGATCCACAACTTCGCAACCACCTGCTCGCGCAGGGTACTGTCGCGAACCTACGCACTATCGTCTACTGCCCAGCTCCGTGGCTTGGCCGCGGTGGTTTCGCGCAGCTTCAGCAGTGCTGTGATCACCCTCACTCCAACGATGTACCAACGGGTGCTCAACAGCTAACGAATCCGCCGGAGTCCACGGGAAGTTTTAACCTCACAAGGGTTTATTACTTCCTGTGGCTCCGGCATTTTTCATATTACAAGCCCATGTCTGCATACTTATCCACTGGTTAGTCGCAGGTCATCCACACCCTCGTTGACAGGCGAGTGTAAGCAGCGTAAATTGGTAGGTACCACTGTGAGGTGGTTGTTAGCGAAAGCTAGCAGTACTAATCAGAAATGGTTAGTGCAAGAAGAGGAGCCCCTAAAAAGGCTCCTCTTTTTTTGTTGCACCAACTCCGCTAGCGTACAATACCATTCATGAAGCCGCTGCTACGCAACAAATACCGTGAACACGATCCTGTCTGGCATGCTCAAGCTGCAATTGTAATAGCGATCGTTTTGCAATTACTACTACCTGATCGCTACGTTTTCGGCTCTCGCTTTGTACTGATCGCCGCTGAGCTCATTTTGATGCTCGCCTTATCTTACACCACGCCTAAGGAGAAAATCTTTCGCTCTATTACTCGACATTTGAATGTCTTCTTGCTAATCGCTGTATCTGGACTCGTTAATGTCTACGGCCTAGTGCAAGTTGCTCGGCAACTCCTTGGCAGCCACCACATCAGCAACGGTCGAGCTTTAATCTTGGCAGCCGTCAATATTTATCTCACCAACGTCATTATTTTTGGCCTCTGGTACTGGGAAATGGATGGTGGCGGGCCTGGCCAGCGCATGCAAGCCGCTCGTCACGAGCAAGACTTTTTGTTTCCCCAAGATCAAGACGAAAACTATAAGCATCCCCAGTGGCGGCCCACTTTTGTTGACTATCTGTACGTGTCGTCCACCAACGCTATGGCTTTTAGCCCCACCGATACTTTGCCACTCAGTCGTCGTGCCAAGCTGCTGATGTTAGCCCAAGCCACCATCTCTTTAATTGCAATCGCCCTGGTTGCCGCTCGCGCGGTCAATATTTTGAATTAGAGATACTTACGACGGTGGCTCGCTACGAACAGCCCACCGCCCAAGACCAGCACTAACCAGTAGCTAATAAGTCGGTACACGAGCGCCACAGCCAGGGCTTGCGCTGCGGGCACATGAAATGCCACTAAGCCAGCCACGAGGCCCGCCTCCACACCACCTAACCCACCCGGCGTAGGTATGGCCGTACCGATCACAATGCCCAGAGTGAAAATAATCAGGGCCGAGATAAAGGCCAGCGATACACCTAAAGCATGTGCCGACAGCCAAAAGCTCAGTACATTGCATAGGGTGAGGCTGACCGAACTAAGCAGTGCTGCACTCAGTCGCACCGGCTGGCGACGATAGGTCAATAGTTGGCGCCAAATTGCTCGACCGCCACGCGCCAAACGGTGACGAAAGACCACCAGAGCCAACAGCACCAATACCCCCAGTACCACAGCTGCCCGAATAAAGTTCTGGCGATTACCCGTTGCCACATGGAGCGTCGGTATGTGGCTACCGAAAAATACCAGCAATAGAGCCACGAGCAACAGGTGGCCAATCAGGCCCAACAGATTATTCATTGCCACCATACTGGCAGCTTGTGCTTGATTGTGCCTTTGTTTGCGCAAGTACACATAGTTAGCGCCAATACCACCAATGCCCGCCGGTAATAAGCGATTTATAAACATACAGGCTGGCTGCACAAACAGGGTACGAGCGTAAGGCAAGGGCTTAAAAGCTAGCAGGCAATAGGTTAGAGCGGCCGCCGCATAGGTCAGCAGGGTAGTAAGCAGCGCCCATCCGGCCCAACCCCATTGCAGTTGATGCAGCAAATGGAGGCTGTCGTGAAATGAGCCCAACTGCGGTAGCAAACCATAGAGCGCTGCCACCAGCACTAGCACAATCAGCCAACGACGCCAACTAGCGCGCGGCAAAGTCGGAATTTTGCTAGTCATACATCGTATTATCGTCGAGCTAAGGTTTAGACACAAGCATTTTCGCTCGGGAGAGCTACATCCAAGTTTGACCACAGCACCACCCGCGACCGCTTGTCTGTGATATTTTTTACGCTAACGAACGGCAAGCTATGATTTAATACAGCTGCGAAAGTCGATATACTTAACGGTAGTTAAGTTGTGAGAGACACTAAGCTCTAGGCCAACAAGTCCGCGCTGCGGTCAGAATGAGGTGACGTATGAGCTCTAAATTACTGTCGGTCAAATCTTCATGGCCACCCTTAAGGCGAGCTATCATTAGCTACGCCTGTTTGGCAGTCAGTTATATCATTTTGATTTTTGCTTTACCGCCAAATCATATCGACATGCACATGTACAACTTGAGTAGCGACAGCTATCATATTTTACTGTTCGCTATTACCGTGCCATCCATCCTGATCTGGTTTGTCGGTTTTTACAGTTATGCGCAACTACAATGCTATGTCCGCAGCCTTGCTGGTTCACCCGAGGAGCAAGACTTTAAACGCCTAGCCAATGGCGTGCGCTGGTTAGTCTGGAGTTTGCCAGTTTCAGCCCTCGTGAATATTATCTTAAATAGCATTGCCAACACTCATATTGGTTTCTACTCGGCCGCCATCATTATCAGTAATTATGTGGCGCTTATTTTGCCCCTGATTGGCTTTAGTTTGATTAGTAGTGCTGCGCATGGCCTGTTGAGTCGCGCTCAGACCCGCCTCACGCTTAGCAGCGCCCGCTTTATCATTCTAGTGTTTGTGGTCCTAGGGGTGCTGTACTGTTACTTTACCTTTCGTCACTTTAATCTGAGTAGTTTTGGCAGCCTCGATAACCCCTATCATTTGCCAGTCTGGCTGATGGTCTTAACCGTAGCTATTCCATATCTGTATGCGTGGTTTGTGGGTTTGCTCGCCAGTTATGAATTAATGCATTTTAGCAATCAAGTTACGGGCGTGCTGTACCGCCAAGCGCTACGTTTGTTGGCTGGTGGCACCATTGCCGTCGTTATTAGTTCAATTGGTTCGCAATATTCTAGCTCAGTCTCTCCGCATGTTGGTTACTTTGTACTCAATCACCGGTTACTGTTCAGTTATCTATTTCGAGTGATTGCCGGAGCTGGTTATGTACTGATTGCATTTGGTGTTAGCCGCTTGCACAGAATTGAGGCCATCTAATGGCCACGCGCAACACTAAACTTTACGACCAAGTGGTACGTATTACCCACATTTACCTCGGTCCAGCAGCCGATCGTTTCATTGCTCGCCAGGTGCAAAATCACTTGCACAAAGAGCCACAAGACATTTCTCAAGCCGACTTACTACAATTAATCGACTGGATCCGTGTGGCAGTATCGCTCTTGACCGAAGATAGCGACTTAATTGAAGAGTACACCGCTCAGCTAGAACACCTCGCACAGCCTGCCAGCACTAAAGGGAAGGCCTCGTAAAGGTACAGTATGACCGCCGGCCGACCCTCACCGACCAGCCAGACTGCCGCCGAGCAACGCACTGAAACTGCAGCGCTCTTCAACAGTATTGGCGACGGCGCCATTGCTACTGATGAGTTTGGCCGTATTACGCGGGTTAATCCACGAGCTTTGCAAATTTTAGGCTACAGCGCCACTGATTTAGTGGGCGAGTGGTTTCCGCGCAAGATTGTTGCGCTGTCGTCGCAAAGTCAATTTATCAACTTAATTGACCGGCCGATTACTCGGGCCTTTTTGACCGGCCGAACGGTGGCCGAAAAAATGTACTATCGTCGCAAGGACGGTTCGTCGGTACCGGTAGCTATAACTGTTTCGCCTATGCTGCTCAATGGCCGGCCACTGGGCGCTATTGAGGTATTTCGTGATATTACCCTTGAAGAAGAAATTGACCGTATGAAAAGTGAGTTTATTTCGCTGGCCTCTCATCAGCTGCGCACACCACTTTCCTCCATTAAAACTTATTCACACATGTTAATTGATGGCTACATGGGACCACTTACCCCCGAGCAAAAACGTTCGCTACGCACCATTATTGGCGCCACCAACCGCATGAATGAGCTCATTAGTACCTTGCTGAACATTACACGCATTGAAAGTGGCACCATCGCAGTTGCCCCCAAGTCCGTCAGGGTCGATAAGCTTGCCGAAGAAGTCATTAAGGAACTATCGTTAATGGCCAGTGAGCGCTCCATTAATCTCACACTGGAACGGCGTGGACGCGGCAATCCAGCTATTAAAACCGATAGCCTCATTCTCAAAGAAATCATGGTCAACCTAGTGTCCAATGCCATCAAATACACGCCAGAGCAGGGCAAAGTGCGCTTGATAGTTCGTCCACGCACCAAAGATGTACAGGTAGAAGTAATTGACACGGGCTGGGGTATCCCTAAACAAGATCAGGAACAAATTTTCAGCAAGTTCTTCCGAGCACCTAACATCGTGAAACGCGAGACCACCGGGACCGGCCTTGGTTTGTATATGGTCAAAGGTCTATTGGAAGAGCTAGGCGGCGATATTTCCTTCAACAGCGAAGAAGGCCAAGGCACTCACTTTGTATTTACTTTACCGCGCACTCGCAGCCAAGCAGTCACCGAGCAGGAGGCAGAAGTGTAAAAAAATGTACATGGACCGCCCCTTAGCTGTGGTATAACTAGATAAGCGATAAACAAGGGCCGAAAGGAGAGCACGTGGCCAACATACTGGTAGTCGAAGACGATAAGGACTTAAACAACGCCTACCGCATTATCCTGGAAAGCGCCGGCCACACTGTGGTTTGTGCGTTTGATGGCAAACAAGCGCTCACCAAGATCAAATCATTTGAGCCAGACCTAATTTTACTCGATCTGCTAATGCCGATTATGGGTGGCTTGGAATTCCTACAAAAATACGACCTCGCCCATCACCACCCTGATGTTAGAGTCTTGATCTTCACCAATATGGAGAACTCGCCCGAAGTAGCCGCTGCTTATCAGCTCGGTGCCCAGCGCTGCATTATTAAGTCCTGGACCGCGCCACACAACCTCGCCAAAGTCGTTGATGATACTTTGCACAGCCAGTCCCAACCGGCTGGTGCTACAACCTAATCTGTAAGTCAGAGATATATTGATCGTTGAGCTGTTGCATTAGTTTGTTGAAGTACAGCTGATAGCGGGTGTGCTTGTCGTAACTAATCACACCCTGGCGTTTGAGCTTGTTAAGCTCTGTAGCCGCTGTTTCGCGCGTGAGACCCGTTAAATTGGCAAAGTCTTGATGGGTCAGGTCTAGCGTAATTTCAATCTGCTGCGGCGCCACTGGGCGACCATGGCTTAGTGCCAAATAATGGAGGGTGTATAGCAGCTTATCGCTCGCTCGGGAGTGTTGCAGGGCATTCAGACGCATTGATTTACCCAGCTGATCGTTCAGATACCGCTCGAGCTCCAAATAGAGCACGCCGGGTTGTTTTTTTACAAAGTCCACAAAAGCTTCTCGATTTACCACATACAGCTCAACTTCACTGGTAAACGCTTCGTAGTAGTAAATAGCACTCGGCAACTTACCATAGACCCAATCACTCGGAAACACTGCATCAGCCGTGTAAAACGCCACCGGTTTTTCGTCGCCATTGACGCTAAGATTGTAGGCTTTGACCGTACCACGCTTGATGACATAAGCGCTCCGTGGTGCTTCACCCTGGAAAATAATAATCTCACCCTTACTAAACGTGCGAGTCGGGTAGGCTGCCAAAAAGTCGTGCAGCTGGCGGGTGGCATCAGAGGTAGTCATACCCTCATATCATACCATTTTCAACCCTACCAAGATAGATGTGAAGTGCTATTGGCTTGTAGTTTTGGCGGGCACTTGATCAGCCCCAATCAGCACAATGAAATCAGCATTATAGACACCAGCGTACGGGTTGGTAGGGGTGAAATGATCGCCGTACAGCTTTTTGAGCAGTTTACGGGTGGCTGGGTCTTTGCCATTCGAAACATCAATAATTTCGGTGATGGAACGATTTTTAGTGGCGTCACCGATAGCTGCAACCAGTAAGTGGTTATTAGTGAGGCGCTGGCGCTGCTGGGCTGCTAGTCCGTCGGTAGCCGTAGCATTCAGCACCACTAATTGGGCCGACTCTCGAACCACCGGATTATCGGACAGTTGACGCTGGAGGAAAGCTTGAATATCGGTGTAATTATCGACGCCAGCGGCTGGAGCCAGCGCCGAAACACCAGGCAAATCGTAGTTTTTAAGCAAGTTTTTGCCATCAGCATCGTTCAAACTGAGCGATTGAATACCGCTATTGTTGGTGGCTTTTACCAAATCGTACAAACGGTGTACTTCCGAGGTTTTGAAATCGGTTTTGACGTGATTGCCAATGGCGTCGGCCAGGCTAGAAAGCTTACCGGGGTTGGCCAGCACACTGGTAGTAAAAATCTTATTTTTCAACGCCACCAGCATCATGCGCTGATTTTGAGTACGTTCAAAGTCACTCGCTATGAAGCCGTAGGAGCCGTAGGCGTCGCCACGAGCTCGGGCTAAGTCTAGAGCTTGCTCACCATTGAGCACATGCTGACCATTCGTCAATTTAACCAGTGGTCCATTGGTGGCATAGTCAATACTTGGGTCGTACAGACCACGAGGATCGTCACTATGAATATTAACGGTAATGCCGCCCACAGCGTTCACGGCATCTTTCAGAGCCGAATAATTAATCAAGGCGTAGTAGTCAATGGGGATACCAAAGTCTTGTTGGATAATCTGTTCCAGGACGCCCATGCCACCGTGCGGATAACCATTGGCTCGGAAACGTTCGGTTTGACCCGCCACATAGGCATAGTTGAGTTTTTGATGACCGGCACCCGGAATGTCCACCCAGAGGTCGCGGGGGAGACTCAGCATAAAGGCCGTGTGATTTTTGGTGTCAAGACTGAGCACCATAATGGAGTCAGTTAAGTTTGCGCCATCGTGACCAGGGTCATCGGCGGAGTTACCAGTGAGCAAAATGTTGACCCGGCCAACGTCTTCACCCTTTAACTTAGTAGTACTAAAGAGGCCGAACAGGCTGCCACCAAAAATTTTATGGGCATTGTATAGAAATTTGCCGCCCACATAACCGCCAACCAGCACCACAATAATGACCAAGCTAATTGCGGCTTGTTTGAGGTGCAGCTTGCGCTTCAAACGCTGCCAGCGACCACGTTTCACTACTGTCGCCGCTGTGGCGGGCCGTTGTGAACTTAGGGGGTCGTAGGCATAGGAACGAAGCGTGACGCCAACGTCAGGGAAATGCGAAGCTGCCGGGCGACGAACCGGACGCACTGGACGAGCCTGCGGTCTTGATTTTGGCGCTGCAGCGCGGAAGTCATCAATGAACTGATTGCGGGGCATAAACGTGGTCATATTATACGGACTTTAGCGGCCAGAAGCTAACTTTTTGGACGAGAACTCAGTCAATCCTCAGCCACAACCTGTGTAATCGGGTAGTATTTTCGACCTCTATCGGCTATACTGTCAAGTAAGGTTTATATGAGACTTGTGATCCAAATTCCGTGTCTGAACGAAGGGGGCACTCTGCCTCTGGTGTTGAAGTCCATCCCTAAAAAGATTCCTGGCATCGACAAAATTATTGTCCTGGTGATTGACGATGGCTCCACGGACGACACCGTTAACATCGCTCGTAAATACGGCGTTGAGCACTTTGTACACCATAACCGTAACCAAGGCCTTGGCCGCTCCTTCCACGACGGCGTTCTGAAAGCTTTGGAGCTTGGTGCCGACATTGTGGTGAACACTGACGGCGACAACCAATATCCACAAAGTCGTATTGCCGATCTAGTACAGCCCATTCTGGCCGGAGAAGCAGACATTGTGATTGGCGATCGTCAAACCCATACCATTGACCATTTCTCGCCCATGAAGAAGTTGTTGCAGCGCGTGGGTAGCGGCGTGGTCAATATTGCGGCGGGCACTAAATTGCCCGATGCCGTGAGCGGTTTTCGCGCCTACAGCCGTGAATCACTATTGCGCCTCAACACCATCACTCGCTTCAGCTACTGCACCGAGACTATTATCCAAGCTGGTGTAAAGGGTTTGCACATTGTCAGCATGCCGGTCGACACCAATCCGCCCCTCCGACCATCACGTCTATTCAAATCACACTGGCAACACGTTCGAAAATCAGCTATCACCATCATTCGTGCCTACATTATGTATAAGCCTTACATGGTCTTTGGTTCGCTCGGTGGACTATTGTTCGTGATTGGTCTCGTGCCATTTGCTCGCTTTATTTACTTTAGTGTCCAGGAAGGCACCACGCGCGGTCACTTGCAGTCACTGCTGATTGGTTCGGTTTTGATGATTGGCGCTTTCTTGTGCTTCGTACTCAATATCGTAGCCGACTTAATTCGTATTAATCGTGTGCTGGTTGAAGACAACTTAGAGCAAACCAAGCGCCAACGTTTCGGGCGCTAAAGAAACAGGTCGGGTGAGCGGTAGCCGGGTACAACCGGGCCAAGAAAACGCTGTGCGGCATAGTTAACATCGTGAATCGTCTGGTTAGGCCAATACCAGGCATCGCTGCTACGTAACATGTAGGTGAGCGCGCCACCACCCCACACTAGACAGAGTAAGGCCAAGCCCGCCATCCAAGCCCTGGAGGAAAGAGTCCGCAAGGCTTGACGCCAGGCAAGTGCCAACCAAACCAGTATAGGCAATAACACTGGCAGCAAATAACGACCGTTGATAGCTACTGCCTGGCCGGTACGTACAAAGGCCTGGTATTCAACCAGCCACAGGGCCGCAATATAAATCACCGCTGACAGCATCGCCAAAAAGAGCAGGGGATGGCGCCGACGATTGAGGAACTGTCGACCATAGCGCACGGCCACTACTAACGAGCCAGCAGCAACAGCAATGGCTGCCAAACTTGGAATCAGTAGCGGCCCACGAGTTTCAAATTCCGTACCTGGCCCATCAACCGCAAAGAACAAACGCAACCACATGCCATAGAACCAGTCAGCCGTAAAAACGAGTGGACTATGTGGACCATGCGTGTTGGCTTGCGCAAACGTGTAATCGCGGATCCACGGGCCGTAGGCACTACATGCCTGGACATTGAGCACTTTATTACAACTTGGTGTTGGCGTGTGATAGCGCAAGGTATTGATGGCGTAGCGTTCACTAAACATAGCAAACGATAGGCAAAGCAGCGCCACCAATCCCCAACGCAGTCGACGGCTGAGTGCTCGCCAACTGTCGAGAATAGCTCTTATAAATACTTGCCGATGTGCATATGCCTGACGAAATTCTAAGTGTAGGTAAATCATAATTGCCAAGAAAATTGGCAAGAAGGCATACTTCACCAAGCTAGTTAATAAACAGACAATGGCCAGAAGCAGCACTCGACGACCATTAAGCCGTCGTTGCGCACGCAGTTCATCCACAATGCGCATTGTCAGCTCCAGTGTGATTGCTATCAATGGCAGAAGTAAGTCATCATAGTTAATTTGAGCCGCCAGCAGTGGCACAACTGGAATTAACACAAAGACTGCACAACAGAAATTCAGTAGAGCAGCTGAGGCGCCAGTCCGTTGGAGCAGTCGTCGAAATAGCACTACCCCTAAAGTAAATAGCGCGATGTCAATGCCACGCAAACACAATACTTGAATAGTTTGATCATGCGTGAACAGGCTGATAAAGCGATAAGGAAGACTCATCACATATTGGTACAAGTATGATGGGTCACGAGCTACCGCACCAAACATATTGGCACCGGCCGGCTGGTGGGCCCAAAATGGCCACAGATGATGCGCATAGAGTCGAATAATGCCGAAGTGAAAATCTTCATCGAAAGCCATTGGATATCGTCCGCTCAGTGCCAACCAGGTGGCCTGCAGCACCAAAACCACCATGGTGGCCCGGAAAAAGCGTGGCGAAGCCAACACACGCACGAAATGACCAGCAGATTTGGCAGACTTTTTCATAATTTCTTACCCATAGTATAGACACAAACTGGGTGAAAACTTAAAACAATGCTGCCCAGCTTTACAGCTAATTTTCATTGAAATCTTTATAATAGGGGTCATGCGAATACTGGTGATTGAAGATGAACCCAAAATTGCCCAAGCCGTGAAGCGCGGCTTAGAGTTGAAGGGCTTTGCCGTCGACATGGTGCACGACGGTGAGAGCGGCCTGGCCTATGGTCGTGATGCCGATTACGACGCCATTATTTTGGATCGCATGCTACCGGGCATGGATGGCATGGCCCTTTGCCAGCAATTGCGACAAGAAGGCATAGCCACACCCATCTTGATGCTGACCGCTCGCGGTACCATTGGTGATAAAGTCGATGGCTTGAATAGTGGTGCAGACGATTACCTGGTTAAACCATTCTCGTTTGATGAGTTAACCGCCCGAGTCCGGGCCTTGCTACGCCGACCAATCAAACACGTCGGCACTCAGTTACAAGTCGATAATTTAACGCTCGATACCAATACCTATGCCGTGCAACGCGGCAATACGCCAATTAAGCTGTCGCATAAAGAATTTGCCCTACTTGAATATCTCATGCACCATAGCAATCAAGTCGTCACCAAAGACATGATTATTAATCATGTCTGGGACGAAAGTGCCGACATTTTACCCAATACCATCGAGGTCTATATTGGTTATTTGCGCAATAAGATTGATCGACCTTTTCCTAACAGCCCGGCCCTGCTACAGACCTTGCGTGGCTTTGGCTACAAGTTGGCGGCGGAGTAAGCAGTCATGTTTCGCTCGGCAACTTTCAAACTCACCATGTGGTACCTCGCTATTGTGATGGCCATCAGTTTGAGTTTTAGCGCAGTTTTGTATCATGTGGCAGCCGGTGAGCTGCAACGCGGCTTGAACCGCGCCACGCTGAGGATTGACCGGGCTTTTCCGGTATTTAATAATTCACCGTTGCTACAACCAGATACCGACTACAGCAATGGTACTCATCGGCTGCTTTTCAGGTTAGTGAGTTTAAACATTATCGTCCTCGTTGGCGCTGGAGCAGCTAGTTATTGGCTGGCACGCCGGACATTGGAACCGATTGAAGCGGCCCATGAACAGCAAAAACGGTTTACGGCCGACGTCAGCCACGAGCTACGCACGCCATTGACGGCCTTGCGCATGGAGAGTGAGGTAGCTCTACTGAATAGCAAAACCAGCGCCAGCGAACTGCGCGGCACCCTGCAAAGCAACTTGGAGGAAATCGGTAAACTTGAAGTACTCATCAACAATTTACTCCGGCTCACGCAACTGGAAGCCGATGAATTACAACAAGCTTTTAAGCCCCTCAACATCCATAGCGTAGTGACCCAAGCCGTTGAGCAAGTCGCCCCGATAGCCAAACTACATAAGATTCAAGTATCCAGCGATGTACCAGCTGCGACGCTTACTGGCGATCATGACAGTCTAGTGCAGTTAGTGGTCATTCTGCTCGACAATGCCATCAAATACAGTCCGCACGGCACCGCCGTGCAAGTACAGAGCCAAGAGCAAGATGGCGAGCTTCAATTGGTCATTATTGATCATGGCAAGGGCATCGCGCCTAAAGCTTTGCAGCATGTCTTT
>DASZUC010000027.1:0-18041 GCA_035547775.1 Saccharimonadales bacterium (SeqCode)
TCGCCAATCGCGTTGCGTGAGTATCTGCCAACTACAGCGCTGAGCAGCATACTGTTGCTGCCACCACGCGTAGAGCGAAGTGGGACCCATCGTTTGAAGGTGCACCTCAGCACCGTAAACGCCCAGCTGATCACCCTGGCGCAGTTGCCGCGGCAGCTGCGACGTGCGACAAAAAACTGCTGGACCAGCGAAAGATAATGGCAGGCTAGCCATTTGTCGAAACTTATAGGTTCGACGCCCCAATAGAGCTACATAACTCTGAAAAATACCACTCACCGTAGAGGCAATGAGCTGAATATCGGGCAAGATCCAAGTAGCATCTGGTTGGCGGTTATACTGTGTAATAGCTGCTGTAATTGTCTGTCGCTCTAGTCGGGTTGCTGGATCTAAAAGCAATACTACCTCGCCGTGCAAATAACGGCGTGCGCTCAATATAGCCGTCATACGATCTGTTGAGCGACGTTTCACGATCAAACGACCTCGACCTCGCAGCGTCTGGCGTAGGCTAGTGGCATCCACTGGACCATTGGCGACCACGACCACTTCCAGTTTGCGATAGGCACTGGCCCAGACCGTTTGCAAGCAGGCGTCTACTGACGCACCATCAGTTACAATGACCACCGAAACCAAAGGGCGTTGCCGATAGCGACGGGCGCGAGGATGTCGTGCTTGAGCTCGGGCAGCTTGAGCTAGGCGCAGGTCATAATACATGGCGCCAATCAACCCAGCCAGCCACACTAAAGCCCCGCTCAATGCAGTGCAAGCTAGCAACCAGGTCATTGCACCAACTCCGTAAATCGAAAGCGATACATGGTGCGCCACTCATTCAAACTACCGGTACAGGTTTGAATGGTTAATAGTGAAGGACCGCGGTAATTCAGCACATTGACATCAGTTGGACCTACACTCGTGGCATTCACAAAACTATATGCAAAAATGTGATGATTGGCGGTGTAGAGCAGGGCGATCGCTCCGCTATTGGGTGTATGATGACGAAGAGCACCGAAGACGTAATTATTGTTATGTCCGTAAATAAAAGTGTTGCCGGCGAGATTGTTAGCCAGGCTACTCACCATGGCAAACTGGGCTCGATAGCCACTGAGCGTCCAGCTACCGTCGGCAGGGTTGTAGTAGCCCGGGTCAACTGGTAAATCAACGTGTTCGCTCGAAATAACAATCCGCACCGGGCGGCCGCTGATTGCTTGAGCCGGTGGCGGCAGGGGACGCTCAGCTGCTGTTAAAGTAAACAAATGCGGGGCAGCCAGCAAGCCAGCTGGATGAAAGACAACCACAACCGCCCAGACGGTTAGACCGTAGACCAGGCCCAACCGCCCATAAAATAGCGCTCTTGTGAGTGGTACTGACCGTGCCGCCATCGAAGAACCTCTTAGCGCAGGCTCCGACGCATAGCCACCAGGCCCAGACGAGCCACAAGTGCCACACCGGCCAGAACCATAACACCTACGAGACCATCACGCAGAGCAGCGTTACTGCCAGTGTCGGGCAAGATCATCGCACCGCCAAGCGCCGCGCTTGTATCACTACTCGTGCTACCACCTTTTCCACCAGCCGCTGCAGTGGTGGCTGCCGCACAGCCTGCACTCACACTCGTGCTGGTATTGTTGGAGTTGCTGGCATTACCACTACTGGCTCCACCTCCAGAAGTATTACCACTACTACTGCTACCGCCCGAGCTGGACGTCTGGGTATTACTGTTGGTGATGGTTGCAGTGTTGGTACAGCTGCTATTTGTCGTGTTGGTTTGGGTTGTGGTAATGGTGTTGGTTGAACCAGCGCCGGTACCAGAAATGGTCGCTGCAGCGGCACTACCCAAGCTCAGACTACTGAGACTCAGAAGTACGGCCAGACCACGCAGAAATCGCTTCATGTAACCCTCCTTATTTAATCCGCGCACATTCGGTTGTACCCTAGACTGTCGTTTTGGCTCGACGAGTGTGACGGTAGCTACGGAATGTGTCGGCAAGAATTGAAAGGACGACCAGCGTAGCAATCAGCGCATCAACTTGGCCCTGATGGCTATGAGCTGGCGCGCTGAGCGTTGGTGTACGACTAATATGCGCGGCTAACACACTGCCGTCAGGACTGGCTAGCAGAACACTACTGGTTGTCGCACCATTATTAACGGCAGAGCTACGGGGTATAAAACGGAATACGGGTGGCGGGCCACTTGAAGTTGGGGAGTTTGAATGAGCTCCGCCTTTACCGCCGACAATCGTGGGCTGATAGACACCAAAATTGCCATGCCAATTGCCAAAGACATTGATGAATAGGATGCCGAACCAGCCCGACAGTGACATGCTGCTATCCTCAACATTTAAGAGGTTCACCGCTGCATCAGCATTGCCGCTGGTAGCATCGCCAGCTTCAGTATTGTCCGACACTGTCGCATCGCCCGAACCCGCACGCACGTTGATGTTGTTATTGATCTGCTGGTTATTCACATTATCGACATTGGTGGTGTTTGTGCCAATCGGATTACTAGTCGACGTAATACCGCCGCCAAACTCAGCCGCCGTAGCACCGGGCGGAGCATTAATGATCATGCCGACCCACTTACCAAGAACGTTGACGAAGACTAACAGATCGTTCGCGCCAACAACTTGGCTGCCAGTTAAATTAAAAGCGGTAATGTGCGTATTCGCCGTGCCCGTCGTGGCGTTGCCGCCTTTGGTATTTTCGGTCTCAGTGGCGTTGCCGCTGGTGGCAGCAGCATTCACATTGTTGGTGATGCCCTGGTTATTGGTATTCGTAACAGTTGTTTGGCTGCCGCCATGATTCGTAATGGTATTCGTGGAGCCGCTGCCAGTCATATCGATGCTAACCGTTGGTACATTGCTGGCGATTAATTGATTCACCAGTTCGGGTGGTACCACAATATTGCCGTTGAGATTGCCGTTAATATTAATGACGCCTACAAATGAATGACCGGAAGTGATTGCTGAGTCAATGAGGTTCACCACGTCAGCTACAGCCTGGGCATTGCCCGTCTTAGCGTCACCAGCTTTAGTATTACTATCTACCGTGGCATCACCAGACTCCGCGTCCAGGGTAATGTCGTTGTTGATGGCCGCAGCTGTTTGATTGTTGACCGTCAGATTATTATTGCCAGGATTGGCTGTTGCACTAGCCGGCTGCACCGTACCCAAGCCGGCTGGATTAATTAAAAAGTCACCATTCACATCGCCATCAATGTTGGCCACAAAAGTGGTGGTATCGCCACCGAGCGCATTAGTTGACGATTGTAGCAAATTGACGACATTGGCCAGATCTTGAGCATTACCGCTGGCAGCATCGCCAGCCACTGTATTGGCCAACACTAGTGCATCACCTGTGGTGGCGGTGCCAGTAATAATGTTGTTAACTCCTGCGACTGTCCCGTTATTCAGGGTAGTCGTATTGTTGCCCGTGCCAGTTATGCCGTTGGTTGAGCTTGCGCCCGTACCGTTGATAGAACCGGTACCACCGAGGTTGCTATCGATACTATTATTGGAATTATCACCGGTATTGCTGATACTCTCGGAGCCAGGAGCTGGGGAGGAAAGAGCAGCCGGAGCACCAACCACAGTAGCTCCAGTCGGTGGTTGCTTGACTGATTTGGTTACCGACTTATACGTCCCTGTAGGAGCGTTAAACACCCAAGTGATGTAATCATACTGTCCAGTCGCCGGATTGTAGGTGTAAGTAACGGGTTGAGCTGGAGAGTACGTACTAGTAGCGGGATCATAGGTATAATACTGATTTTCCCATAGGCCGGTGCTGCAGTTATAAGAAAATGTCGCCGCATCTGCACCGACCGGATGATGTACACCGGGGCCCGGATCGGGCGGCGGCGTGCAGGGAGCTGCCAGAGCTCGCGGCACCATGCCAATTGGCAAGGCAGCGGCAAATGTCAGCACGAAACCAGTAAGCATAATGCGCCTGAAAGACAGCACGAAACGGGACATAGGCAGACTCCTTAGTAATCAAAAGGTGTAGACTGAGATTGCCGGGGTAAGGGCGTCAGTTCGATACCCTTACCCCTGGCGAGCGAACGTCACAAACGAATCAAATCAAATCTAATTAGTTCGTCACGTTGTAGCTGGTGCTGGTGTTGCTGGTATTGCTGGCATTACCAGAAGTTGCACCCCCACCGCTAGTGTTGCGGGCCGAAGTAGCATTGCCGGACGCAGCGGTCTGGGTGTTGCTATTCGTAACCGTCAATGTGTTCACGTTGCTCTGAGTCGACGTATTGGTCGAGCTGTAGACAACCGTGTTGGTCGAGCTGGCACCAGTGTTGCTGATGCTACCGTCGCCAAAACCAGCTGGCATGCTGGCTGATGCGCTAGCTGCGCGATTGCTAACCGTGACTGCCGTAGCACTCGTGTTGGCATTGCCTGCGTTGCCGCTGTGTGCCGCTCCACCACTGGTGTTACGGAAACTGCCAGCAAAACCACTGGTAGCACCCTGGCCATTGAGGTTGCTCACACCAAGGGCGTTGGTGTTGCCAGTTGTACTTGTGTTGCTACTGGTAGACGACACGGTGTTCGTCGAATCGGCACCGGTACCACTAATTGATGATTGGGCAGCAGCAAAGCCAGTCGTCAAGCTGCACCCAAGCGCGATAGTAGCCCCAGCACGAATCAGTTGCTTCTTCATTCGTACCTCCTTGTTTAGGTTGATAATTAAGTTGATAGATTCGGACGTGACCGCCCGACTTCAAGCGAGCACACGGGAATAGCTCGCCTGGAGTCGATCGACCAGGTTATGTCTATGGCTCAGCCTCCTGTCCAAGACTCTTGGTAACAGTATTAACTATGGTTTGCAGGCTGCTATTGCCCGCACTGGTGTGCTGGCTACCAGAGACGGTGATTGTGGTCTGGCTACCATCATTGGATGTAATAGTTTGCTGGGTCGTGCCGTTAGATGGCACAGCTATCGAGCGTCCGTTAACTGTAACGTTGGTGCTGGTCTTGTTTTGCATGCCCGCGGAAAGGGAGGAAGTAGCCGATGATTGTGTATCACGACTAAGTGATTCTAGTTTGCCCGAGGCTGGAGTCTGGACAGGCAGGGCTGTTGAACCCAGACTGTTTGAAGAGGGGGTCGCTACCACCAACATCACCACTAGTAACGCCACGATGAGGCCGGCGCTCAGATTGCGTACGAAGAGGCGACGCCAGGAGAGAGGGGGCAGCGCTGCAGACAGGTTCGGACGAGTGCGGACAGACGGATTGCGCTGCGTTCCCATAGGCTCCCTCCAAAGGTTAATAGCGTCATAGGGCCATGGTAGCCAACGGACTATGCAGCGACTGTAAGTTATTTCGCAGTCGGCCCAGAAAATAGCTGACGCGCCAAAATTATGCCTCGCCTGATCTTCGGTCAAACTCTGATCGACGGGCAGCATAAAATGTGTAGTAAAAAGTACACTCAGCCAAAACTTGCTATAGTAAACATATGCGCTATATCCGGACGAGCGGCTGGGAAGACGGGATTGCGGACCTCACGCAACGCCTGGTGCATGAATTAGCCGCTGAAAAGTGCGTGGTATGGCTTATCTGTGGCGGCTCGAATATACCCGCCAGCGTGCAAGTTATGCGCACAATCCCCAAGCGCCTGCGCGATCATCTGATCATTTTATTAATCGACGAGCGCTACGGACCGGTTGGTCATCCTGATTCCAATGCCGCTCAATTAGAGCAGGCGGGTTTTCGCCCTACGGAAGCACACTGGTTACCCATTCTGCACCCCAATACTTCGCTACCAGTCACGGTCAAACAATACGAAAAAGTAGTCGCTAAGACGCTGGCTCAGGCTGACTGTATTATCGGTCAGCTGGGGATTGGTGAGGATGGACATCTGGCTGGTATTATGCCCGACTCGCCTGCAGCACAGGAGACCAGTCGGCTCGTTTATGGTTATCAGGCCACCGATTTTGAGCGCATCACCTTGACGTTTCCAGCCCTTCGTCAAATTGATGTCGCCTACGCCTTCGCCTTTGGGCCTGCCAAGCGAGCCGCACTAGAACATTTGCAGCGTCGCCGACCCGCCAATAAGCAGCCATCGCAAATTCTCAAACAATTACCTGAAGCATATGTTTATAATGATCAAATAGGAGAAATACTATGACGATTGTCGTACAGGGTTTAGGGCGCATGGGGATGCAAATTGCGCGCAAGTTGGCCGAGGACGGTCACCACGTGATTGCACTGAATCGCAGTCCTGAGCCAGTTGCCCAAGCTGTGGGTTATGGCGCTGTGGGCGCCGCCAACAAACAAGAAGTGCTGCAACACTTCGGCGACGAACCGGTCGTTGTGTGGGTTATGCTGCCGGCCGACATTGTTGACACAGAAATAGTCGAGTGGTTAGCGCTCGTGCCCACGGGTAGCACCATTATTGACGGAGGCAATTCTGATTACCGCTTAACCCAGAAGCGCAACCAACTCGTGCAAGACAAAGGCTGCAAGCTGGTCGACATTGGTACCAGTGGCGGCGTGTGGGGTTACCAAAATGGTTTTAGCATGATGATAGGCGGTGATGATGCTGATGCTGTGGCCGCTCTCGACCCCGTTCTCAAAACCTTGGCCGCTCCTGAGGGGGCGTATCACCACTTTGGCCCAAGTGGCGCCGGTCACTTTGTAAAAATGACCCATAATGCCATCGAGTACGGCATGATGGAAAGCCTGGCCGAAGGCTACCGTATCTTAAAAGAAGGGCCCTACAACACACTCGACCTAGCCGCCGCCGGTGAGGTCTGGCAGCACCACAGCGTCATCACCTCGTGGCTGAATGAATTGAGCCGCGATGCGCTGCGCGAAAACCCCCAACTCGAAGGCATTGATGGCTTTGTGGCCGAATCCGGCGAAGCCCGCTGGACACTCGAAACCGCCAAAGCAATGGACATCGATCTACCGAGTATTCAAGCTGCCTTCGATGTGCGCCTGGCCAGCCAGCAAGGTCAAACCAACTTTGCTACCAAGCTCCTAGCCGCCATGCGTCACAGATTCGGCGGGCATAATCTCAATCAATAATGACTGCTCGACCACCACAGCTTGAACCCAGCCTGATTGTCATTTTCGGCATTACGGGTGATTTAGCCCAGCGTTCGCTACTCCCAGCACTGTATCACTTAATAAAAGACGGACTACTGCCAGAGCAAACAGAAATTGTTGGTGTAACTCGCCAAGCGGTGAGTGCTGAAGACCTTTTGAATCGAACCGAGCTCTGCATCAACGAAGCCGATGGTGTTTGCGACCCAGCCGCGCTGCAGCAGATGCATGCTCGCACTCGATTGTTGCAAATGGACCTCACCAACGAGGCTGATTATGTTCGTCTATTAGAGTTACTCAACGCCATCGAAGTCGAAAAGGGAGTGTGCCTGAATCGACTCTACTATCTGTCGATCCCGCCCCAGGTGTATGGACCAATTGTCAACTTGCTGGGACGTGCCGGCTTAAACGCCAGTTGCCAGCACGGCAAAGCCATGACACGCTTACTCATTGAAAAACCATTTGGCTACGATCAAACTTCGGCTCAACAGTTAATTCACGACACTGGACAGGTGTTTGGTGAAGAGCAGCTCTATCGCATTGATCATTACCTAGCCAAAGAAACGGTACAGAATATTTTAACTTTCCGCTTTGAAAATCCGATTTTTGAATCGATCTGGAATCAGCAGCACATTGAACAGATTGATATCAGCGCCAGCGAAGAAATCGGCATTGAAGGTCGCGCGCTATTTTATGAACCTCTAGGCGCGCTGCGTGACTTTATTCAAAGCCATTTGCTGCAGTTGTTGGCGATCGTGACCATGGACCAGCCCACTAGTCTGGACAGCGAGCACATTCATCAGGTCAAACATGCTTTACTCCAGCAGGTACAAGCCACCCAGCCAGATGCAGTCAGCCAAAATGCTCGGCGCGGGCAATATGCCAGCTATCGCGAGGAAGTAGGCAATCCCGCTTCTATGACTGAGACTTTTGCCGCTATTCGGGTTCAGATTAACAGTGACCGCTGGCGTGAGGTGCCGATTGTTTTATGGAGCGGCAAAGCTCTGGCCGAACGCAAAACCGAAATTAGTGTCACATTCAAAGAGCCGTACCATACCGCCAATAATGTACTGCGCTTCCGCATCCAGCCACGCGAAGGTATTGAGCTCGATCTACTCGCCAAACAGCCCGGCTACGACACGCAACTGCAAACCGCCGCCATGGATTTTTCGTATGAGCAGCATTTTGTTGATCACGGCCATCCCAATGCCTACGAACGAGTTTTAGTTGACGCCGTACGCGGTGACCATACCTTATTTGCGACTGGGCCTGAAGTCTTGGAGGCGTGGCGAATTGTGCAGCCTACTATTGAAGCCTGGCAAAAGGGTAGTGACGATTTGCAAATCTATCAATCTGGCACACCAGGCTCAGCACTACTCGATAATCTCGGTAATGCTGGCTAGCCTGTTACAATAAGTGCAATGCATCAAGTCGTCACTATTATCGCGAAAGATTTTATCATCGTGCCAGTTTTGCTGGCTGTCATCACCTGGTTGCGGCTGCCACGTGATCATAAATTGCGCTTTATCGTTCTAACAATCCTTGCCGGTGCCATAACTTTTGGGGCTGCTAGGCTGGCGGCCAAGCTCTACTACGATCCGCGACCATTTGTCACTAATCACATCACCCCCTACTTCAAACACGCTGCCGATAATGGTTTCGTGTCGGATCATACCTTGCTGGGCACGCTGTTGGCTTTTGTAACGTTACGCTACAGTCACAACCTTGGATATATCTCTTTGATCTTTGCTGTGCTGGTCGGTTCAGCGCGCGTTGTAGCTGGCGTACATCACATCCAGGACGTGGTGGGAGCGTTGGTGATTAGTGGCTCGAGCGTCCTGCTTGTTACCTGGGCGCTGGGTAGCTGGCTGCGTGGCCAACATCGCTCAGCCACCGCTTCAACGGCTTCCGAACGGCGGCATCGATCCTAACATCTCACTATGCTGGTTGACCTCCTCATTATTGTCCTCACCCTCAGCGCTTTTTATCGCGGGCGGCAAATTGGTCTGATTCGCCAACTCTGCTCAACAATTGGTTTTTTTGGCGGACTATTCTTAGGTGCACTGGTGGAGCACCACGCGGTAGCCTGGGCTCAAACACCCACCGCTCGAGCGGCGCTGACATTATTAATTACCCTAGGCTTCGCTATTATTTTCCTAACAGTCGGTGAATACATTGGTATCTTTTTGAAGCGCCGGGCGCAGGGCTCGCCATTGAACCGCTTCGATAATGGTTTAGGTGCTGTTTTGAGTGTGGGGTCGTGGTTGCTGACCATTTGGCTATTGGCCGCCATGCTATTAACGCTACCATTCGCCAATGTTGAGACAGCCGTGCGTGATTCTCACATTGTAACGTTTCTAAATGATCACTTGCCGTCAGCCCCAACGGTGATTGCCAACCTCGGACATCTCATCGATCCCAACGGCTTCCCGCAGGTGTTTATTGGCAGCGAACCGGTGCCGCGTGGACCAGTTAATTTGCCATCACTGGGCTCTTTGCTACCAGCCGTTAATCGCGATAAAGACTCCGTTGTCAAAATTGAAGGTCAGGGCTGTGGCGGCGTTGTGGCCGGTTCAGGCTTCGTGGTGGGCAGCCAATTTATCGCTACCAACGCTCACGTCGTGGCCGGCATTCAACATCCATTTGTCGAAGATGTGAATGGTACCCACAGTAGTACCGTGGTCTGGTTTGATCCAAATCTCGACTTCGCCGTTTTGCGCGTCTCCAACTTAGCCGGCAAACCACTGGTTATCAATACCCGAATTGCTGCCAATAATTCGCCAGGCGCCGTTTTGGGTTATCCGGGCGGCGGCGCCTTTACCGCCAAGCAAGCTGCTGTTATGGACCAGTTCGAAGCCAGTGGACGCAACATTTACGGTCAAGGTCGCAGTGTGCGCTCGGTTTACGAGCTACAAGCCGACATTATCCCAGGCAACTCCGGTGGCCCGCTGATTACCCAAAACGGCAGCGTCGTCGGAGTAGTTTTTGCCCAGTCCACCAGCTACTCGCACGTTGGTTACGCTCTCACCATGGCCGCGGTCAGTAATGAGATAAACCAAGCTATCGCCCGTAACCAAACCGTTGGCACGGGGCAGTGCGCTCAATAGGGTATACTGGATTTAGCTTATGAGACGACCAAAAATTACTGTTCAAAAAGCACTCCCGTATATTTTAATTATCGGTGGCATTATCGGTGTTATTTGTTCGTTTGTTATCACGCAAGACAAGTTTGCAATCCTGCAAGACCCTCATTTTAAACCTAGTTGCGATCTTAATCCCATCGTCAGCTGTGGCAGTGTCATGCAAAGTCATCAAAGTCATATATTTGGTTTTAGTAACACCTACATTGGTTTGATTGGTTTCCCAGTTTTGACAACTATCGGCATGGCCTGGCTGGCTGGTGCCAAGTTTAAGCGCTGGTTTTGGCTCGGGCTGGGCAGTGGCCTGACCCTGGGCTTATCCCTGGCATACTGGCTGTTGTGGCAGAGCGTGAATCGTATTCACGCCCTCTGTCCGTACTGTCTGACCGTTGATGTGGTGATGATTACAAGCTGGTGGTATACCATGCTGTATCTAGTTGACCAAAAGTATCTGCGGGTACCAAAAGGCAAGGCAAGCACTGCTTATGGCTGGGCTCGTAAACATCATCTAGACCTACTATTGCTGTGGTTTTTGATCCTCATCGCCCTAATTTTGCATCATTTTTGGTACTACTACGGCCAACATCTCTTTTAGTTGAGCTTTCACGAAGGGCGCTAAAGGTTAAAATCTAAGCGCACCCAATTTCTTGTGCTACAATGCTTATGGTATAGAGAGAATTGACCATAATGGCCAACCAACATAAAGATATCTTACGCAAAGGTGCCGAAGCTCCGGCCGAATTTCTAGATCGGACCATTGCTACTAGTCAGAAATTAACCTCAGCCTTACCGACCAACGGTCTCGTCAAAAAAACCGAAGATTACTGGCACATGCTGGGACCAGGCCTCACAACCGGTGCGTCAGACGACGACCCATCAGGTATTGCTACATACTCCCAAACTGGCGCCCAGTTTGGTTATCATTTTTTATGGTTAGCCGCTTGGACATTTCCGTTGTCAGCCGTTATTCAGGAAATGTGCGCCCGCATCGGCTTAGTAACCGGTCGAGGCTTGGCGGGCAATATTCGAGTCTTTTTCAGCCGCCGCATACTGTATATGTGCGGTTTCTTACTATTCGTCGCGAATGCAGTCAATATTGGTGCCGACTTAGGGGCCATGGCCAAGGCTGCCCAGCTGCTCAACCCACGTCTTAATTTTGGTCTGCTGGTAGTTAGCTTTACGCTGCTGAGTTTATTTTTACAGATTTTCACACCGTATGTGCGCTACGCGCGTTACCTCAAATGGCTAGCCATGGTGCTGCTGGCCTACGTTTTCTCAGCACTCCTGGCGCATCTAGATTGGGCCCATGTAATCAGCCATGCCTGGCTGCCAAGTATACATTTCCAGAAGGATGAGTTACTTTTGCTCTGCGCTATCTTAGGTACTACCATCTCGCCCTATTTATTCTTCTGGCAAACTTCACAAGAAGTTGAAGAGCAGATCCTCCAGGGCAAAACCACCCTCCGCGAACGCAGCACGGCTACGGCGCCCGAAGATGTCAAAAGTATGCGTATCGACGTCTGGTCAGGCATGTTACTCAGTGAGGTGGTGATGTTCTTTATTATTGCTGCTTGTGGTGGCATTTTATATACCCATCACGTGACCAACATTCAATCAGCCGCACAGGCCGCTGAAGCACTGCGACCCTTTGCTGGTAACGCCACTTACTTCCTGTTTGCCGCTGGCATTATTGGCACCGGTTTACTCGCTATTCCAGTGCTAGCCGGTGCGAGTAGCTACACCCTGAGTGAAAGCTTCCGCTGGAAAGAAGGCTTGTATCGTCAGCTGCGTCAAGCGCACGCTTTTTACGGCGTCATTATCATCTCCATGCTGATTGGTCTCGGCATTAACTTCTTAGGCATTGACCCGATTAAGGCGCTTATTTACGCCGCTTTCGTTAACGGACTAGTCGCCCCAATTATCCTAGCTTTAATTGTGATTATCAGCAGCAACCATAAAGTCATGGGTCGCTGGACCAATAAGCGTTCTACTACAGCCCTCGGATGGGGCATTACCGGTATTATGGCTCTCGCCGGCATTGCTGGTCTGATCTCGCTGTTCTAACCGTTATTCTGATCGCAAAGCTTCGATGGGGTTCTTGCGCGCCGCCTTCAGCGCCGGAATCGAACCAAAGATCACGCCAACCAGCAGAGAAACCACTGTCGCCAAAACCACAATTGGCCAATCCATAAGCGGCCGTAAATTAGTAAACCAGTGCAGACCAAGATCTAACATAGCCGCCACAATGATGCCAATCACGCCCCCGGTTAAGCTCAAAATAGTGGATTCAATGACAAACTGACTCAGGATTTGACGATTGGTAGCACCGACGGCTTTGCGAATTCCAATCTCATGCATACGTTCAGTAACTGATACCAGCATGACGTCCATAATGCCCACGCCGCCCACTAGCAGAGAAATGGCTGCCGCTCCGGCGATCAGACGAGTCAACAATTCCAGAATGGTATCGCTGGCACCGAGGTTTTGGTTGCCAGCCAGTACGCTCAAATTACTCTGACCGCCATGCGAACGATTTAAGGACTGTCGCAGAGCGGCCGCTACGATTGATACCTGGCCGGCGGCTCGAGGCTTGGCCAAAATTTCATAGATGGGCGCCGTGTTATTAGTGAGCGATTGAGCAACCTGGTTCGGAATAAAAATAGCATGATTGAAGTCTGCTTCAGGACTCAGTGGGGTACTATCAAAAGAATTAAAAATACCTTGCACAATGAACGGCTGACCGTGAAAAGTAAAACTACGCCCCAATGGCACATCTTCATCAAATAAGGTTTCGGCAGCTGCCGGACCCAAAATGGCCACCTTGGTCTGGGCACTATCATCATCAAAGAAACTACCGTAAGCCAAAGACTGATTGAGCAATCGCGGTAGGGCGCTACCCGTCCCAATGACCAAGTCATTTTGACGTGTACCGTTATCGCTCCGAATCTGGCCACTTAAGGCTGTCAAAGGTGCACTGGCAGCCACCCCACGCGTCTGTGCTACTGAGACTAAGTCCTGGGTGCCAAGCGTCCCGCTGACGTTCAAACCGGCCAGGGGGCCCAGGCTACTGGCATGACTACCACTGGCAACTGGGGCAGGCTTAATGGTAATTATATCTTTCCCGAATTGATGAATCTGATTGCCGACTTGTTGCTTGATGCCTTCGCCGATACTCACAACTGTGATCACCGAGGCCACTCCAATGATGACACCCAACATGGTCCAGAAGTTGCGTAGCTTGGCGCCTCTGACTGAGTCCAGCCCCGCCTTCAGGTGGCCACTGGTAACGGTTTTCATCGCGTCCTCCGCTGGTTAGAAGCCTTGGTTCGTCGCTTAGTAGTGCTACGTTTACGGGGGGTTCTACTGCGCTTGGGCGCCTTCTTTGCGGGCACGCCCTTCATGAGCGCTGAGACACCGGCCAAATCATCTTCCTCGTTTTCCAACGGCAACGTGTAGAGCACTTTGCGGGCTCGATTAGCTACTCGGCCAAGAGCCGTTTTTTCATCATGGATAACGGTGCCATCATGCATGTACACAACCCGAGTTGCATAGCGGGTAAGTTCGGGGTTGTGAGTCACAAAAATAATGGTGTTGCCTTGGCGGTGAATATCGGCCAAGAGCTCCATGACTAATCGCGAGCTGGCACTGTCTAGATTGCCGGTAGGTTCGTCGGCGATGATGAGTTTCGGATTATTCACGAGTGCCCGGGCGATGGTGGCACACTGCACCTGACCGCCGCTTAGTTGGCTTGGCAAGAAATACTCTTTATTCTGAATGCCAACTCGTTCCAACATCTGACTGGCTTGTTTGGTTCGACGCCCTAAGCTCAAACCCTTATATGCAAGAGGCAAAGCGACATTCTCCAAAATCGTCAGACGTGGCAGCAGATTGGCTGATTGAAAAATAAAGCCAATGGTGTCGCGGCGTAGCTTGGCGCCTTGATTGGGTCGCAGCCCAGCGACTGGTCGACCGTCAAACCGATATTGCCCGTGACTGGGTCGATCGAGCAGGCCAATCAAATGCATCAGCGTACTCTTCCCGGAGCCACTGGGGCCCATCACGGCCACAAATTCACCCTTATCAATGACCAAACTGACCTCATCGAGCGCTAGGGTAGTAGCGTCGCCGAAGCCGTACAGTTTACTGACGTCTTGAAGTTCAATTAAGGCCATCTCTGTGTACTAGTTTAGACCCTGATTTGCACAACCGGCAAGGATGTTTTTGTAGTAATTTTGATATAATTCTCAGGTCCTAACCAAAATTGTGGTCCAAGGAGCCTCGGCGAGTGAACGCAATTTTGAAAGGAGAAACGTAGTTCTAGGTCGAAGCTTTTGCCGCTTGCGGCAAAACGAGACAGGAATGTACGTTTCGACGGGGAGGGGTCGCCTAGTGGTCTATGGCGCCGCCTTGGAAAGGCGGTTTACTCGCAAGGGTATCGAGGGTTCGAATCCCTCTCCCTCCGCCAATTGTTTGGTGCCGACTGTAGGTCGGCGGCAGACAATTGTTGAGATATGATGAGAACCCGTTGGGTTCGGCGAACGAGGAACGGAGCCAGAATTGTGCTAGCATGATTCTGGCGAGTACCGCAGGAAGGAGTGTGCCGTTAGGCGCGCGATATCCCTCTCCCTCCGCCAATTGTTTGGTGCCGAAGCTACCACTGCTCCTTGTCGTTGCGATGTTTAAAGCTCTGGTAGGCTGC
The DNA here is from genome assembly GCA_035547775.1 of Saccharimonadales bacterium (SeqCode). GTDB lineage: Bacteria > Patescibacteriota > Saccharimonadia > Saccharimonadales > UBA4665 > DASZUC01. The sequence goes on from DASZUC010000027.1 coordinate 14,883, forward strand.
CAATCCAACTAACATTGTCGCTGGAATAGTAATAATGAGCGCAGCCACGAGAGGCGCTTTGTTGTGTTTTAATCCAAGCGTGTAGTAGATGCCAAAATCAGCGATCATGAAGAATAATAACAGACCGAAATCGGTCAGGATCTCAGTCAAGCTACGCTTCATAGTTAATTGCTACTGAATACTGGTGCCGACAGCTTCGCCGTGGACAAGTTTGAGCAAGTTGTCGGGGGTCATTACGTCAAATACGACAATGGGTTTCTGTTGCTCCATGGCCAAACCGAGAGCAGCTTTGTCCATAACTTCAATCGCATTATTTTCCACGGCATCCTGAAAGGAAAGACTATCCAGCTTAGTGGCGTCGGGGAACTTGGCTGGATCTTTATCATAAACACCGTCAAACTTGGTAGCTTTGATGACGACTTCGCAGTCTAATTCAAGTGCAAAACTGACAGCTGCCGTGTCGTGGGTGACGTAGGGGCGAGCCGTGCCGCCAGCAATAATCAGCACGCGGTTTTTTTGGAGGTGTTTTTCGGCCCGGCGGTAAGAATATGATTCTGCTAATTGCTCCGCATAAATATTGCTCAAGCAGCGCGTCGGCACTTCGTGGGCTTCAAAGATATCAGTCAGCGCCATGGAGTTAATCAGGCCGCTCAGCATACCCATCTGGTCACCGGTGACTCGGCGAATGCCATGACCAGCAATCTGAGCACCGCGGACCATGTTGCCACCGCCAGCGACAATCGCCACCTGACAGCCAGCATCGAGCACTTTTTTGACCTCTTGAGCAAGATAGGCAGCAATCTGAGGATCAACCCCAAATTCGTACTCACCAGCAAGCTGTTCACCAGATAGCTTCAAAAGGACTCGTTTATACATTGCTACCAGTGTACCAAATGTTTAATTAAATTATTCTTAAACTAGCTTGTACTTGGCCGAGCAGACAGCTATAAATAATCACATGCCGCAGAAAAAGTACGACGACAACGACATAGTTCATTTGGGAGAGGTGATAGGCGAGCATGTTGTCAGCCAATTCAAAACCGGGCTGGAAGCCATCGACGAGATTCTCATTCAAACGCGCAAAATACCGAAGATGGAGGCCGATATTGGCGAGCTGAAGTCTGATATGAAAATTGTAAAGGGCGCTCTTACAGCCACTAACACGGATATTCAAAACCACGAACTACGTATCACCAAGCTCGAACAACACCCCGCCTAAAATTCCTTTTTAGAGTGATGTCATCAACAGGGGTAGAGATATTGACAATTCTTATGCTTTTTGATATAATATACATTAGTTAGCTCTCTGGCGAGAACTAATGAACTTCGACAAGCTAGGTAGACCTTCCACCTCGAGAAAGGGAACACATGCACAAGACCTGGACCATGGGTGTCTACGTTGGGCTGCCCATCGGCATCCTCGTGCTGGCCATCTGTGTCATCATGGTCGCAATCGGCATCCTGACGTTGCTTCGCAGCGACGACTACTACAACAACGGCGGATTCCTGACCTTCGTTGGCACTGCCATCGGAGTCATCACGCTCGCCGTTATGGCGTTCGCGTTCTTCCCGTTCCACGCTGCCTATCACCAGTGGCGCCCCGTTTCCGGGACTGTCACTCAGCTGGGTAGCCGCGTGCTCAGTTCGGACGACAATGCCACCAACCAGCAGTTCGCTCTGGTCATCAACCACCAGAACTACAGCTGTAGTGACGCTCGGTGCTCGCTCGTCAAGGTTGGCGATTACGTCAGCCTGAGCTGCATCAAGAGCAACGTCAACGGTGGTGTCGACGCCAACACTTGCAACTTCGTTGCACGTCGAGCTGGCTAGCTGAACAAAGAGGTGGCGGAACGCTGCAGCAACATCGCGGCGTTCCGCCCCTCACGTTCCCCATCCACATCTATCTAGCTTGTCTTTCCATGTTCAGAGCCCATCACAATCAGTGGTGGCCTGCGAACAGGGAACACGCTATACTAAAACTATGCTGAAAGTCTATTCGTGGAACGTCAACGGCATTCGGGCTGTCTGGAACAAGGGTTTGTTTCAAAAATTTATCGAGGAGTGTGACCCAGACATCTTGTGCCTGCAAGAAACCAAAGCTCAGCCCGATCAATCACCAGTCGAGCTGCCACAATACAAAGAATTCTGGTATTCAGCCGAAAAGAAAGGCTACAGTGGTACGGCAATTTTTACCAAGACCGACCCTCTGCAAACTGTCAACGGCCTGCCGAAAGACATTATTGAAACCCATAAAGTTGTTGGCGACACCTATGGCGACGCCAACAAAGAGGGGCGGGTGATGGCCGCCGAGTTTGATGATTTTTGGTTGGTCACATGCTACACACCCAACGCCAAAGACGATCTGACGCGCATCCCCCTGCGCCAAACCTGGGATGCTGCCATGACCGCCTACTGTGCTCGACTTCAACAGTCAAAACCGGTTGTGTACTGTGGCGATATGAACGTTGCTCACACCGAAGATGATCTAGCCAACCCCAAGCCCAACGTCGGTAAAAAGGGCTTTACTGCCGAAGAACGCACGGGCTTTGATAACTGGCTAAAGGCCGGCTTCATTGACACGTTTCGGATATTTAAACAGGGCAATGGCTACTACACGTGGTGGTCGCACTTTGCTAACGCCCGTGCGCGTAACGTTGGCTGGCGCATCGACTATTTCCTCGTTTCCGAAACCCTGAAAAGCAAGGTCAAAGCCGCAGCAATCCACGCTGGCGTTATGGGCTCCGATCACTGTCCGGTCAGCATCGAATTGGACATCTAAGTCATGTCCGAATTAATCACCATCGTTAACGAACAAGGCTTGGTGACTGGCTCCAAAGAGCGCTACGAAGTCGGCGACGACGATCTGTGCCTATCGATTGGCGTATGGCTGGAAGATGCCGGCGGCAATGCCTTAATTGCCCAGCGCTCACCCAATATGGTGGTTAGTCCCAATCTGTGGAGTTGTGCCGTGGAGGGCATGGTTGACTATGGCGATGATGTCGTCGGTACCGCCCATAAAGAAGTACGTGAAGAGATGGGCCTTCAGGTAGGCTTGGTTGATTTATGCGACAAAATCATTCACCCTTCCAGCCACGGACAACGCTATAAGCATCTCTTTCGAGCCCTATTTAACGAGCTGACCGATGTTCACCCGGCACT
>DASZUC010000028.1:0-15504 GCA_035547775.1 Saccharimonadales bacterium (SeqCode)
GAATCTATCTATCGCTGGTGGTGCTGCTCGCTATTACTTTCATTGTTGCCAATGTGATGTATAGCGGTATTCGCAGCGGCATGATCGCTGTCGGTCGTAATCCGCTGTCCAAGAAGTCGATTATCCGGAGTCTCATCCAGACCGTTATTGCTGGTCTGACTATTTTTGTTGCGGGGGTACTTGCAGTATACTTATTGTTGAAGCTTTAGCGGTTTGACTCATAGAGGTCACGCCAGAGGTAAACCAGAGGACAATCGAGCAAATGGTGGGTAAACAAACATGACAATTTGGTGGCTGATACTAGTTCTGGGCTTTTTAGGTGCCGCGGGCATTGCCTTTATTTGGGTGGCTGTGCGCGTGGGCAAGGGTGGCCATCGGGGCGCCAAACAGCCTGGCTCCTTCGAAGAGGCTGCCGACCAAGACGTGGAGCACATCTTTAACGATCAGTTCCGTGAGGAGTTGCGCAACCGCGGTCGTCTGCACTTTGAAAAAATCATCGGTGAAAATGCCATGTTCCTGCAGCAAGATCTGCGTCTCACTACCTCACAGCTGAACGACTACATGAAAACGGAGATTACTCGTAAACTCAAAGAGGAATTTGATAAATACGAGCAGTCAATCATGGACGCCAAACAGTTGGCTGTGGAGTCGATACAGAAAACCAATGCGGCGATTGATGAGCAACGTCAATTGCTTGGCCAGCAGGTTCAAAAAGAAATCGTGGCCGAAAAAGAGCAACTTATTAAGCGCTTTGAAGAAAATATGGCCGACGTGGTTAACCACTATGTCTTGGCGGCTATTGGTAATCAGATTGATCTGAATGATCAGCTGGAATACATCCTGGCTGAACTAGAAACTAACAAAAAAGCCATTACCGAGGATATTAATCATGGTGCCTAAAGCGACTGATCAGCCAGCTAAAGCTGCGGCTTTATTACTGCCGTCACGCATATCGACACCCGCCGATGTTGGTCGGGTGCTACGTGAGCTCGACGCTGTGAGCGAACATCTTTTGCAGTGGCAACTGCGACGCTCAGGGGAGCCCGTAACTTTACCGCGTACCAGCCAGCTACTTGATCAGGCTATTGAGTTAAATAAATTGAATTTATTGCAGGAAGCTGACCGTCAACGGCTTAAGACCTTTCTGGAGAACGTGAAAGAGCAGGCGCCTACGCTACATTTTAGCTTTGGTTCTGATCCACAGGCCGCTTTTATTGAGCGAGTCGTTAGCTGGTTGCGTAAAGAGGTTCATCCGCAAGCACTCATGAGTGTTGGCCTGCAGCCAACCTTGGGAGCGGGCTGCATGGTGCGGAGCGTCAATCGTTCTTTTGACTTTTCGCTGCGGCAGGAGTTTGTGAAGCAGCGACCACTATTAGTCCGTGAGCTCGCGGCTTTGGCGAGTAAACCGCAAACGACAGCAACTCCAGTGGCATCGGAGACTGCGGCGTGAGCAGCGCCAAACAACATTTTGATCGTTTAGTGGCAACCGGTAACCCGGTTGGTGAAGTCATTGGCGTGGAAAAATTCCTAGTCACCATTCGTGGCTTGCAGCCCTGCGCTGTCCACGCCCTGGTGATGTTTGAAGATGGGAGCAAGGGGTTTGTGCACCAGGTATATCCTGACCACGTGATCGTTTTGCATCTTGGCACCGAGAGTCTACGAGCTGGCATGGTGGCCGTGGTGCAGCACCAGGAATTGGTCTGCAAAGTGGGCAAAGAGTTCGTAGGTCGCGTGGTATCGGTGAGTGGCGAGCCGCTGGATGGCAAAGGCCCGATCGCTGCTTCTGGTGTGTGGCCAGTTTTCAATACAGCACCCCCGCTGTACGAGCGCAAGCTCGTGGAGGACCAGGTGGAAAGTGGGGTGACCGCCGTTGACGCACTGTTTCCAATTGTGAAGGGTCAGCGCATGGCTTTACTGGGTGACAGTAAGTCTGGTAAGTCTACCCTGGTGACGCAGATGACCATCAATCAGAAAAACACCGACCAAATTGCAGTCTACTGTTTAATTGCCAAACGCCGCAGTGATGTTGACACCTTGCTGACACGCCTCGAAGAAAATGGCGCCATGGAGAAGGCTATTGTGGTGGTGTCGACGATGTTTGAGTCATTGATTATGAGCTACTTAGCGCCGTATGTAGCCTGCTCGTTGGCAGAATATCTCTGGCAAAAATGTGACCAGGATACGATTATTATTTACGACGATCTAACCTCTCACGCTCATGCCTACCGTGAAGTGGCTTTGCTTTCGGGTGTGAGCCCGGGTCGTGACTCTTACCCTGGTGACATGTTCTATGCGCACTCCAGCTTGCTGGAACGCGCCGGCCGCCTAGATCGGAATGGCAAAAGCTTGACCTGTATTCCCGTGGTACATGCCGCTAACGGCGACATTACTGCCTATCTGCCAACCAACATTATGTCGATTACGGATGGGCAGTGGATTTTAGATATGGAAACCTTCCGCAATGGTATTCGCCCGGCTGTTAGCATGGGTCTGAGCGTTACTCGTGCTGGTGGTGTCGGCCACACTAAACGCCAAAAAGCATTGGCTGCCCAAACATTGAAGCTGCTTGCCGACTATCGTCAGGCAGAGGAATTTTCGCACTTCGGTTCGGAATTAGCGGCTGAAGCCAAACACGCTCTGGCAGTCGGTAAAAATGTTTTTGAAATCCTCACCCAAAGTCCATCGCAAACCTTTTCGCTGATGAGTCAGCAGCTGATGATGGATATTGTGCTCAATATGGCTGACGGCGAAACACTGGATACAAATGTACTCAAAGAACATGTGAACGAGTATGCGGCCAAGATTACTAAGGATGAAGAGTTTGACAGTGTGCGCGACCAACTCAAAGCCACCTGTTTAGTGAAACCAGCCACTCCGGCTGCCGAAAAGCCTGCAGCTGCCGCACCAACCGATACGCCACCGGCTGAAGGTCAGACCGACAAAGCTGATGGTAAGTCAGAAGAGCCGAAAGAAGCTGCCGATAAAACTGAAGAGCAAGAAAAAACTGAAGAGCAAGAAAAAACTGAAGCTGACAAGGAACTGGCGGAGGTTAAGTCATGAAGCGACCTAACGAAATCGCTCACGACGAAGCCGCCATGGCGGTCTTGGTTGAGTTGACGAGTGCCTTTGAGGGTATCGCCAGCATGCGCATCGCCCAAATTAAAAACCAGGTGCTGCAATCCACCGAGTTCTTTAATGAACTGTGGGGTATTTACTCGCAGCTGCGTGTTGATAGCTTATTTAGCTTCGGTCGTGAAAAAACCGACACCCAAGTAATAGATAAAGAGCTATATATCATTATTACGGCTGAAGGTGGCTTTAGTGGTGACATTGACCAAAAACTGATGCAGAACATGCTTGAAACTTTCAACGCTGACACGAATGAAATTATCGTCATTGGTCACCACGGCGCTGTGCAGCTCACGCAGCGTGGTATTGCCTACAAGAAATATTTCAAATTACCCAATAAAGACCAGAACATTAACGCCATGCCCATCATTCGCGAGGTGCAGCAATATCGCTCGACGCGGGTGTTTTATCAGGAATATGTATCGTTGATGACTCAAGACGTGAAGCAAATTAGTTTGTCAGCGGCGGTCAAAGAGCGGGGAAGCGCCAGTGATAAAGCTGACGAAGTAATTAGTGAAGATAATTATATTTTTGAGCCAACCACTTACTCAGTGGCAGCCCACTTGGAGCGATCCATGATGCAAATTGCTATCAGCCAGTTGATCCTGGAATCGAAATTGGCGCAGTACGCCTCACGTTTCCGGGCGATGAGTGCCTCACACCAGCGAGCTGATGAGTCAAAAGCTGAGTTGCACCTTGACTACAACCGAGCTCGACGTCACATCAAAGATGAGCGCCTCAAAGAGATTATTAACGGCTTAAAGAAAGCCAAAGTTGGGGCTGCCTAATGCCAGGCTTTATTGTTTCGGTTAAAGACTTGGTGGTTCGTGCTCAGTTCGACGATGAATCACCCGATGTGAACGAGTTGGTGGCGGTGGAAAATGGTCACAATACGCAGCTACTCGTCGATCACCTTGAGCCCGGCGGTATTGCCTTTTGCTTGAACGTCCGCAGTGACTTGCGCCTGACCAAAGGCATGAGCGTCCAAAGAACACATCGCGGCATTGAAGTGCCGGTTAGTGATGTAACCATTGGTCGCATTCTCAATGCTTTGGGTGACCCCCTGGATGGCCAGGCAGCTATTCCGGCTGAAGTACCCCGCAAAGATATTCTAAAATTGCCGCCACGATCTACGAACTTCTCAACCAGCAAGCCAGAGATCTTGGAAACCGGCATTAAAGTCATCGACTTCTTTACCCCATTTGTGAAAGGTCGCAAGATTGGCATTATTGGTGGTGCTGGTGTGGGTAAAACGGTGTTAACGATGGAGTTAATTAACAACATTGCCCGCTCGGGTAGTGGCTTATCATTCTTCTCTGGTATTGGTGAACGTATTCGTGAAGGTCACGAATTATGGGATACCTTGAAAGAGAATGATCTGCTCAAGAATACCTGCATGTTCTTCGCGCAGATGAATGAAAACCCAGTGCAACGTGCCCTCATTGGCATCTCGGCTACGGCCTTGGCCGAATACTTCCGTGATGATCAGCACAAAGACATTCTGTTCTTTGCTGACAACATGTACCGTTATATCCAGGCCCGCAACGAGTTGGCCACGATTTTGGATGAGGTGCCAAACGAAGGTGGTTATGAACCCACGATCTTTTCTGATGTGAAGACCCTGCAGGACCGTTTGAGCTCCAACGAAAACGGCTCCATTACCTCTGTGCAAACCATTTACGTTCCTGCCGACGACATTTCCGACCCAGCTGTGCAGTTTATTCAGCACGAAATGGACTCGATTTTGGTGCTGTCTCGTAAAGTTGCCGAGCAAGGTATTCGCCCAGCTGTCGACCTGAACCTATCGACCTCCTCGCTGTTAACTCCAGAAGTGGTGGGCGATCGTCACTATGCTCTGACCGTGCGAGTCCAAGCTCTATTACAGAAATACGAGAGTCTAAAAGGCATTATCGCCATTATTGGTGAAAACGAACTTTCACCGGCGGACCGGGCCGATTATTCCAAAGCCAAGAAGTTAATTGCGAACTTTACTCAGAACATGAACGTGATGACCAAGCACAATGGTATTCCGGGTGACTTCTTTAGCCGCGAAGAAACGTTAAAGAGCATCGAAGAAATTATTCAATGAGTGATGAGCCAACGAGTGTCGATGAACAGCCAGCCGTCCAAGCTCCTGCTGCTCAGGCAACGCAGACCGGCGGCAAACCCAGCATGGCGGTCAAGATTTACTCGCCCTTCCACAATTACTACGATGGCCCGGCTTTCTCACTGAGTGCCGAAAACGCTACTGGACCTTTTGACATTTTGCCTAAACACCACAATTTTATTTCGCTTTTAACGCCATGCGAGGTCGTTGTTCGGACGGTTGATCAGGGTGAGCAAAAGTTCAAGATTGGGGGCGGTATCATTCACGTCAAAGCGGACCAAACGATCGTTTTCCTCGATGTATAAGTAACTTTAGTCAACGACAAAATAGTCAAAGGCAAAGGAGCGTCCACCAGGTGGCGTGCCTTCATCGCACAGGCTGAAGCTCGTAGTATTACGCGTGACATAGTAATTGATGCTGCCGGCTTCAGAGCCCACTGGCGTAACCAACACGTGAGGCGTGCTGGAGTAGGCTCTCGCAAATGTAATAGTTACAAAGCAGCCGCCATTCGGTCCACTACCGGTGTTAATGGTGATAGTGCCGCTGGTATCGGAACCGCTAACACTGGCCGTGCCGCCGCTACCCAAGGCCGAGCCGTTGGTGCGACCTGGGGTGGGTCCGCCAGCAATAATGTGATGGGTGAGTCGTAAATCGCTATTCAGTTGCAGGCTGGCTGTGGTGATTTGCGGCGCTGTCACGCTGCCGCTAAAGCTACCATTGCCATTGACTTGCAGACTTTTGGCGACTGTCAGCGTACCCTGTATACCAGTATCGCCGCTGACTGACAGGTTCTTGTTGACTGATAGCTGTCCAAGTTGGGTACTGCCTGAAACAGTGAGGGCGCTCAAAGCAACGGTACCGCCAATTTGCAAACTACCGGCCACTTCTAAGTCGCTGCGTACTAAGACTTTGCCCGCAAATACAGCGCTGGATTGGACATTCAACACCACACCGGAATTACCCACGGTAGCATCGCTATTGGCCACCTGATTCAGCGTACTTTGGGTCAAGTCCTGCGTTTTGAGCGTGTTGGTTGTGGCCGCATTTTTACTCTGGAAATAAGCCACGGCAATAATTGCCCCAGCCACTACAATAATAAAGAGGAAAAAGATCAAGTAGACGTTAAAGCGTCGCAAGCCCCGTTTGCCGCCATTGCCTTTAGGTGTGGGCGCATTGCCGCCACCGGTAGTGTCGGTTACATTGCTATCAGTCGCGGCTGCGGCCGTGGCTTGCAATTGGCTTTCTGGTGTTTCCAGGGCGTTCTCATCGTCCTGAGGAGTCGCCGGCGGCGACTGATTTTGGTCCATGCGGTCCACCTTATTGTTCTTTCTATAGTACTAGAATGGTCGGCAAGCGTAAACGGTTTGCGTTTTAGACTCAAATGCAGGATGCTATATATGGTATGACGACGTGGAAACAAACAGCCAAAATTATTGCTGGTGGTGCGCTGGCTAGCCTCTTGATATCACCAGTGGTGTGGGCCGCGCAGGCTTCATCGACACATTATCAAGTCAATGAAGTCTTTTTTGGCAGTGGTGGCCAGCTCAATGCCTGTTCCACGACATTCTGTGCGAAGCAGGCCTTGGGTGAAACCGTTGTCGGCAACACCAAAAGTGATCACTTCCAGGCCCAAGGCGGCTTTGATACTGATCGAACGCCATACATTGAGTTTTCAGTCGGTACGGTGAACTTAAACCTCGGCAACTTATCAGCTACGGCACCCACGGTGGCCAACGCCACCTTTACCGTCAAGGCCTATCTAGCTCACGGCTATGCCGTCTATAATGCTTCACCGCCGCCGACTAATGGCAGCTATCAATTGGCTTCACTCACGACACCGACGCCTTCGATTGCTGGCACAGAGCAGTTCGGCATGAACCTCCGTCAGAATAGCCAGCCTACTAGCTTTGGTGACGACCCGCAGTATATTCCAGACAGCACCTTTAGTTTCGGCAAGGTGGCCGACAACTATAATCAGCCTGACTTATATATGTATGCCGACAGCGGAGCAGATAGCGAGATTGCGTACTCCGATTCCAGCTCCAGCGACACCACTTACACTATCTCGTATATCTTTAACATTAGTCACGTGACGCCAGGTGGCACCTATGTCATGCATCACGTTCTGGTGGCCACGGCCACTTATTAGGGGTAGGGTGCCTGTGGATAACTCTGGCTATTTTGTGGTAATAAAGACTTGCTCGACTAGCATAAGCATGGTACGATGACTTCGGATAACCTAAACAAAAACCATATATAACAGATGAATAGTCCTCAGTTTACGATTAATTTCCGAGCTGTGAAGCGGGTCTTATACGTTATGTTGGCCACGCTCCTCAGTGCCGCAAGCTTGCCCCTCTTGGAAGGTGGCCAAGCCTTGGCGGCTACCAATCAGATGCAAAGCCGTAGTATTCAAATGAGTGACTCGGCTATTAGTGGTACATCGATCACTTCCGGTATCGGTAGTGGTACTGACGTTACGTATGAAGTGTCATTCACGACCGCCGATACTACTGATAGCATCGTTATTAACTTCTGTGACCTTGACCCAATCATCGGTGACGACTGTGCCTTGCCAGCTGGTATGACCTTACCCACAGCCGTTTCTGCCGTAACAGGTCACATGGGTAACTGGACACTGAGCAACACCACTGATGGTACTGGTATCGAATTAACTGACACTGCCGGCACGAACTCTGCCGCCGCTGGTGCTCAAGTTTTTGACCTGGAGCACATCACCAACACTACGGCTGTCGGTAGTTTCTATGCTCGTATGTATGCCTACACCAGTAACACCAACGACTACTCCTGCCCACACGCCCAAACTACCCCAACCAACTGTAGTGGTCCTGGTACCTACATTGACTACGGCGGTATTGCCCTTAGCACCACGCACAGCATTACTATTACCGCTCGCGTTCAGGAAACGTTGACCTTCTGTGTCACCAAAGCCGACCCCAACAACTGGAACAACACCACACCAAACAACCCGACCGGTTCAGCCGGTGACTGTTCGGCAGGTGAAGTTGGCGCTACCGCTAACTTGCCAGCCCTAACGCTTGGTCACGGCTCGCCAACGGCTGTCTTGGACGCCAACAATATCGACACGGGCAGTATTTGGACACAGCTCTCTACCAATGCGACGCATGGCGCGGTCATCAACCTGCGTAACAGTAACGCTGCCGCGGTTACCCCTTGTGGTGGTCTGAGCGCTGACGCAGGTGCCACCTGTGCCATCCCGCCAATTGGTGGTGTCGGTAGCTGTACGGCTACGGCCGCCTGTGCCATGACTGCGGGAACAGCTGCCTTTGGTCTCTTCGTGAACCGCTACAACCCCACAACTGGCGTCGGCACCATCGGCACCATTACACCTACTGCCGCCTACTACAACTCCGGCCACTGTGGCACCGACAGCACTAACAACCCTTGTCCTTCGGGTAACGGTACTACTTGGTACGGCATGGACGCCTCCACAACTCCCGCCAACTCCGGTAACACCCCGGCCACCAACGTCGGTAATGTGACCAGTACCTTTGGTAGCACGGTCGCTGCTTCTACCGGTCCGGTCTTCCACTTTGATAACCGCTACGAATTCGCCGCCACGGCTGCCCTGACCACGCCTGCCGGTATCTATACCGCTAACTTGAACCTGGTTGCTACTGGTACTTTTTAGGCCTGGGGATGAATGAAGCGTCCCGGCCGACTCTGGTTCAATCGTAATCACCGCATTCTGCTCGTTATTGCCGCTGTTCTGCTCGGCAGCTTGTTTACGCAGTGGTGGCATACACCCGCCTATGGCGCCGTTCTTGGCGACCGCGCCTTTCAGCTAGCGAATGATGAAGCTAGTACGACGACAACGGCGGAATTGTCCTTTGTGCTAGCCACAGCTGGACCGCTGGGGTCGATTGACGTGCAATTCTGTTCTAACGACCCATTCCCAGGTACAGCTTGTGATGCTCCAGCGGGGTTTAGCATGTCTGGCGCCACTCTCACCGCTCAAACCGGTGCCACTGGTTTTAGTATTAGTCCTGCTTCTACGCCCAACGAAGTTATTCTTACGCGTACCGCTGCTGCAGCTACCGTTACCTCGGTGGCGTATGACTTTGACCACGTGGTCAACCCGTCGGCACCAGGGGCGTACTACGTTCGTCTGCAAACCTTTGCCAGTGAAGATGCGACCGGGCAGGTGACTGATGCCGGGGGTATTGCGTTCGACATTACCAACCAGCTGGCCATTAGTGCCGAAGTCCCTCCTTATTTGATTTTTTGCACCGCCATTACCATTGGTGGCCTCAACTGTGCGAATGCTCAGGGAAACTATGTCGACTTTGGGGAATTATCCACTCACCACACAGGGAGTGGAACGTCACAAATGCTGGTGGCTACCAATGCCGAAGCCGGCTATAACGTCACTGTCAGCGGCACTACTTTAACCAGTGGTAACAATGTTATTTCGGCCCTAACGACCAATGACGTTGTGCGGCCGGGCGTGGGCCAGTTCGGCCTTAATTTACGGTCTAATAGCGCTCCCTCGGTAGGCAATAATCCGATCGGACCGGGCGTGGGCCAGCCCCAGAGTAATTACGATCAAGCCAATAGTTTTCGTTTTAACCCCGGCGATACCATTATTAGCGTTCATAACCCCGATAACGTACGGGTCTATACCGCCTCTTATGTGGTTAATGTGTCATCCAATCAAGCGCCTGGTATTTACGTAAGTACGCTTACCTATGTCTGTTTAGCTGACTTTTAGGCTGGAGCCAATCGGACTTGCCGTCCGCGAAGCAGTCTGTTATATTAGCATAAGCAAAGGTAAAAGAGACATATGCAAATACGCCGTTGGCGACTAACTGGAGCAAGCATTGGGCTGGCCTTATTAGTGCTCATGGGCACGATGCCTGTAGCCGAAGGTGCCAGTACTGGTGGTAATGGTCTGCGTATTTCACCGGTGCGAACTGATGTTACGATCGCTCCTGGCAAAACCCAAACAGTAGTGATTAATGTTACCAATGTAACTGATTCGACGGCCAGCCTCCAGGCTATTGTGAATGACTTTGTGGCCAACCCCAACGAAAGTGGTGAGCCAGCCATCTTATTAAACCCCACGCAATATGCTTCCAGTCACAGCTTGAAGCGTTTCGTATCGCCTATTAGCAATTTCACCCTTAAGCCCGACCAAGAAAAGGCTGTGAATGTGAATATTACCATCCCTAAGAATGCTGCTGGGGGTGGTTATTACGGTGCGGTGCGTTTCTTGCCGGCCGGGGCTATTACCACTGGGCCGAATCAAAATGTTAGTTTGGCCGGTAGTGTTGGCTCACTAATCCTTGTCAAAGTTCCTGGCAACATCGTCGACAAGCTCAGTATTGCCAGTTTTGATGCCCGATCTAATGACCGCTCGGGCACCTTCTTTACGCATTCTAAGAATATTGATGCTGTAGTGCGCTTCCAAAACGAAGGCAACATTCAGGAACAGCCTTTCGGTAAAATCTTGCTCAAGAATCGCAGTGGTAAAACCCTGGCTTCTTACGAAATTAATAACACGACGCCACCCGGTAACGTGCTGCCAGATAGTATTCGTAAGTTTTCTATTCCGCTGAAGAAATTGAGTAGTTTTGGCGAGTATAAGCTAGAGGGTAACTTTGGCTATGGCAGCGGTGGTCAATTACTGAGTGCCAGCACAACTTTCTACGTGATTCCGCTTTGGCTTATCTTATTGTTTGTCGCTGTTGTCATCCTTTTGGGCTTCTTAGTCTTCGGCTTGCCGAAACTTATACGCAAGTATAACGATCGGGTTATCCGTAAAGCCGGTCGACGTTAAGCTATTGCGAGGTGTTGCCTAGCGCAGCCCGGCCAAAACCGTTATGCTTAAGGATATGAAACGATTGAAACTAGCAATCGTGTTGGTGCTGGCCGTAGCTATGGGGCTGAGCACTGATTTGCCGGCTTGGGCGGCGAACCAATTTCCCGATGAAACATCGTCGGGCTCAATTGGTTTACAGGGGACCATTTCCACTGCACCGCCAAAGCGCGGTGCCACCATTACCGTGCCAAGCAATGGCGCCAGCTTTACGACCGTACCAATTACGGTATCTGGTCTTTGCCCGTCTAAGTTGCTGGTGAAAATCTTTGCCAATAATGTGTTTGTGGGTTCCACCATTTGTAAGAACGGTAGCTATTCTTTGCGCGTCAACCTGTTTGATGGCCAAAACGACCTCGTCGCACGCGTGTATGATGCCCTCGACCAAGCTGGCCCTGATTCCAACATCGTAAAAGTGACGTTTAATGACGTGCAGTTTGCTCGTTTTGGTACGCGGGTGCAGCTGACCAGTAACTATGCTGAGCGCGGTGCACCACCCGGGCAAGAGCTCGACTGGCCAATTATTCTGAGTGGCGGCAACGGACCGTATGCTATCAGTGTTGACTGGGGCGATGGCGGCCCAACCGATCTTATGAGCCGACAAACCTCTGGCACTTTCAATGTCAAACACACCTATAAAACGGCCGGCGTTTACAATGTGATCGTCAAAGCTACCGACAAAAATGGCGGTGAAGCTTTCCTCCAGCTCGTTGCTGTTGCTACTGGTGCAACCCAAAATAACGCCAAAGGTAACGGCAGTACCGCCGTGCGAGTTGAGGTGTTATGGTGGCCAGCCCTCGCCATGCTACCGCTCATCTTCGCCACCTTCTGGGTGGGTCGTCGCCACGAGCTTTACACGCTGCGCAAGCAACTGGAAAAAAGTCGTAACGACGAAAGTGCCTAAGCACTCACCCCCGTTTGCGGTACAATGATACGGTTATGAACCAAAAAGTGTACGTTGGCATGTCTGGTGGCGTAGACAGTTCGCTCACCGCAGCCCTCTTAAAAGAGCAGGGCTATGAGGTTACGGGTGTCTACATGAAGAACTGGAGTCAGGATTTGCCAGGGATGATTTGCCCCTGGAAAGAGGATTATCAAGATGCTAAGCGGGTAGCCGTGCAACTCGACATTCCATTCAAGCTCTATGATTTTGAAACCGAATATCGTCAGCTAGTGGTGGATTATATGGTGCGTGAATATCAGGCTGGCCGAACGCCCAACCCTGACGTTATGTGTAACCAAGAGGTGAAATTTAAACTGTTTTTGCAGGCAGCGCTGGATGATGGCGCGGATGCAATTGCTACTGGTCACTATGCGCGGATTCAAGACGGACAGTTGCTAACCGGACTCGACTCCGATAAAGATCAGTCCTACTTTTTGTATCGGGTAACTGAGAACGCACTGCGTCACAGCCTCATGCCAATTGGTGATTTACGAAAAACTGAAGTACGCGCTCGGGCTAAAGCGTTGGGTCTGAGTACGGCCGATAAGCCAGATAGCCAGGGTATTTGCTTTGTAGGCAAGGTTGGCATCAAAGAATTCTTGCTGCATGAACTTGGTCCGCAAACGCCAGGTCCGATTATTGATCAAAACGGTCACGAAATTGGCCAGCACGACGGCGCCATTTTTTACACGATTGGCCAGCGCCATGGTTTGAATGTGGGCGGTGGCTTGCCATATTACGTCAGTCGCAAAGATATGGCTACCAATACGGTGTATGTCACCACCAGCTTAGATGATGAAAATCTCTGGAAGCAGGAGGTTGCTCTAGAAGATCTACATTGGATCAATGGTGCTCCTGAAACTGGCAAAAGTTATCGAGCGCGACTGCGCTACCGCGGCCCATTGGTTGGTTGCCAGCTCGACGGCAACACAGTAGTGCTTGAGGAAGCCCAGCGCGGGCTAGCAGCCGGACAGTCGGCGGTTATTTATGATGGTGAACACGTGCTTGGCGGGGGTGTGCTTAGCTAGCGCGAAACACTGACTGGTGAGATTTTGGCCTGGGCCGGTGTTTCCATGCTGGCTAAATTATTCTGAATCGTTACGTTGGTACTCGGTCCTTCCAAAGTAATGATATCGGAGCTGACGACACGGCCATCGCTATCAATCGTAATCTCTTCAATAATCGATGGTGCGTGAATGATGCCGAGAGCCTGCAGAGTGGGTGCATTGCTGTGCGCGCCAGTACTGCCACTAATAAACTCAGTGGTGCTTTGATATCGTACGGGAGGATGTGGTGGACTTTGACGACCGGTCAGCACCACTGGCACATTGGGGCAGCTCGCTTGAGCAATGGGTGTGCCAACCAACTGGTCGTGCATCTCAAAAATAGTTGGTGATTGCAGACTACATGCTTGTGAAATGGCGTTTTCAGTTAATGTTTGCGTTGCTTGGGCGATTGTTTCACCTGGTGGCCAGGCGCTGGGGTCACGTAAACTTGCTTGTCCACCAAAAGGAATCACGTCAGGTGAATTAATACCCACGATATTAATACCGTTGATAGTCTGTACTTTGCCGTTGGCAACGTGCATATGTCGGGCTTCGGCCATGGCAGCCACGGCGGCCGTATCGTGATGTCCTAAACTCAGTTCAATGGGGATCTTGCCGGCATGAGATTGCAGGGCATCCAAAACGGGTGTTTCAAGTGGTGAGCCGGTGGCCGTGATATCACCGCCAACCACGATTAAATCAGCGTTATAGGCTCGGGCTACATCACCCGTAATGCGTGCTGGTCCATCTTCCCCCTGGTAATCGTCGGCCAAAATAATGCGTTTATAGCCCGATTGCGGTGCCAGTGATGTGGCACCATATTTTTGAGCAAATTGGGTCGTAAAGTTTTTGTCTAAGGTGTCATAATAAGCATTCTTGGCGGTGAAGAAGTGGCTGGCCCACGGAATAACTGAATCGGCAACTGGCTTTAGTGGGCCGCTGACGCCGCTGCCTGCCAAGACAGTGCGATCAAGGTTGTGATCAACAGTTACGTGATGTTGATTGTTGGGTGCCCACAACAGATAGCCACCAGAGTATAGCAAGCTCAGACTAGCCACTAAAACACCTGCGGTCATAACTTGGCCTGGTAGCCGGCGATCTTCCATAGCGTGCTGGCGTTTCTCGTGGCTATAACGAACGAGCTGTCGTTGCCGAAACCGGTACCAGCCCAGGCCACCAAAACCACCCATATAGGTCAGGGCCATGGCACCGAGAGCCCATTCTTCATAATGATGCTTAATGGCGGTTTCAATGGCTGTCACTTGTGCCTTTTGATCGGAAAACTCCTGCAAAAGAGCTTTGAGGCGTCGCGTGTTAACACCATCCTCTTTATCTTCCAGTGAAACATTGTTGTAGTGCAGAGCAACATCGGCCCCAATATCTTTGCCGAGGATACTGGCATGGCTTGTGCGCATTAAGTTAAAGTTCTGAGCATTAATAGTGATCAGGTTGTCGTTGAGATGGGCGTCGGCGGTAATGTAGCCACCAGCAATCGGCGTCGAAATACGGGCGTCAGGCGCGATCCAGGCCACGGTGTCTTCGGCAGCGAGAGCTGCAAAAGGTGTCAACACAGCACCCGTGAGTGCTACTTTGGCAACACCTCGCCATAGGCGCTGTCTGCCCGAAAGTTCAGCAGTTGGCTGAGGAGCTTCAATCGGCTCAACAGAACTGTTTGTTATAGCTTCCATCTCGGTCTACTTTACGCTCATTTGCAGGGAAAGACACAAGCACTTTGCGGTAAGAAAAAAGCCGTTGGTGATGGGATGAGAGTGAGTAATCCGTAAGGACTATCGTCATCATCTGGCATCGGCCAACGGCTTACCCTCCGGCACCCGACGCATCAAAAGAAGCGTCTCGTGGTGTATGCCCGGAGGGCGAGGTTCGTCAGTCGTCCGACATTTCGTCTTCAGTCTGACAGGTTTCGTGCGGGGGACGGCTGTGCAGCAGTAAGCCCAAGGCAATGATCGCCAGGAACATGATCATGATCATGATTCCAAGCAAGTCACTGGCGAAGGCATGGGCGCCATCAGCTTCGAGCATCAGACTCCTTCTGTGTGGTTGACTGAGCTCGCTGCGCAGCATGCCACTCAGGGATGCTATGCCAAGCCAGCATGCAGTACAGAAATAGCGCAACGAGCACATCGACTACGACGTGACCCCAGGCCTTGTCGTGAGTATCCAAAAAGAACAGCACGACAAACGAGATGAGTCCGATGAAGTGCATCAGAACCACCAAGCCAGTTCCCAGACGAGTCTTCGTTTGGTCCGTGGACGCTGTCACAGATATCACCACCTTTCAAGATTCCGACGTGGATTTCTTGGACTTGCGCTGGCGCATGGTGTGCCAGTCTTGTAGAAACCGCTTGCGTAGCACAACGACGAGCAGAGTTGCCATAGCGACATCCCAGCCCACGCTGTA
>DASZUC010000029.1:0-26825 GCA_035547775.1 Saccharimonadales bacterium (SeqCode)
TGTCCATCGCCTACGCTACGCGCCTCGGCTTAGGACCGACTAACCCTGGGACGATTACCGTGGCCCAGGAAACCTTGCTCTTTCGGTGGGCAGGATTCTCACCTGCCTTATGGTTACTCATTCCAGCATTCTCACTTGATACCGCTCCACCAGACCTCACAGTCCAACTTCAATGCAATATCAACGCTCCTCTACCACGCCCTGTTGCCAGGACATCCATGTCTTCGGTGCTATGCTTGAGCCCCGTTACATTTTCCGCGCAGAATCTCTTGATGAGTGAGCTGTTACGCACTCTTTAAATGAATGGCTGCTTCTAAGCCAACATCCTCATTGTTTAAGAAATTCCACCTCGTTTCCCACTTAGCATAGACTTAGGGACCTTAGACGATGGTCTGGGCTGTTTCCCTTTTGAGCGACGAGCTTAGCCCCGCCGTTCTAACTGCCGTAGTTCCGCGATCGGTATTCGTAGTTTGACAAGGGTGGGTACCGTTACCGGCCCCAGTCCGAATCAGAGCTCTACCCCCGATCGTTACCGTACGACGCTAGCCCTAAAGCTATTTCGAGGAGAACCAGCTATCTCCGAGTTCGATTGGCATTTCACCTCTAACCACAAGTCATCCGGGCGTTTTGAAACTCGCTACGGTTCGGCCCTCCACGCAGTTTTACCTGCGCTTCAGCCTGCTCATGGTTAGGTCACCCGGTTTCGGGTCTATTTACTATTACTTGACGGCCTATTCAGCCTCGCTTTCACTACGCCTCCGGCAAATGCCTTAAGCTTGCAATAGCAAATAACTCGCTGGATCGTTCTACAAAAAGCACCCCGTCACTGATAAATCAGCTCCGAGTCCTTGTACGCACACAATTTCAGGGTCTATTTCACTCCCCTTCCGGGGTTCTTTTAACCTTTCCCTCACGGTACTTGTTCTCTATCGATCGTAAGATATATTTAGCCTTGGAAGGTGGACCTTCCGGATTCAGTCAGGGTTTCACGTGTCCCGACCTACTCGACCATAGAAATGATAAAGTCGTAACACTTTGCGTACCGGGCTATCACCGTCTTTGGCGCAGCTTTCCAACTGCTTCTGCTCGCATTACGATTTGTAACTTTATCCTAAAGAGGTAGCTTTAGGTGCCTTTTGCAACGCTCCATCAGCGCGAGTATATACTCAGTATATACTCGGCCAAAAAGAGGGTTACAAAAGGTTATTTCTAGGTCACAACCCCTTCATAACATTCGTCTACCAACTTATTCAAACTGTTGCCAGCTTGAAAGTCATAAAGGTTTGGGCTCTTCCGCGTTCGCTCGCCACTACTAGCGGAATCATTGGTTATTTTCTCTTCCTCAGGGTACTAAGATGTTTCAGTTCCCCCGCTTACCGCTCTCCAGTCCTATATATTCAGACCGGCGCCACTGGACATGACTCCAGTGAGGTTTCCCCATTCGGACATCTTCGGATCAAAGCATAGTTGGCTGCTCCCCGAAGCTTATCGCAGCTCCTCGCGTCCTTCATCGGTATCTTACGTCAAGGCATCCGTTGTGCGCGCTTGAGTAACTTTTTACGATTGATGATCTGCTGTTTTCCGGCCGAAGCCGGGCTCGATAGCAAGATCATCTAGTGCAATTGACTAGTTATTGGTATCTACCAATAGCCGTTTGTCGTTTGCTTCTCTCTTATTTGCATCTAGATTGTTAAGTTGCATAAACTCTAGCGGTAACTCTGACTGGCACCATAATGATGCCCCCGAACTACTGCTGACACTTGAGTTTACGTTTGAAGCTCTGCTGTCTTGGGCGTGCCCTTGCGAATCTCTGGGGCCTCTGCCTAAACTCAAGCTAAGCTAGTTTAGCAAAAATAACAGGGGCGGTCAACACTTTCATGATGTTAAACTTGCGACGGTTTGATAGGAGAAAGGGCTCGCTCAAGTCGCTGCTGTCCAGCACGCAAATGCTCAAATTGGTCGCCAATCACCGCCATAGCATCTCGAATCACGCCGCCCAGATCTTCAGTCACAGCATGAGCCATGGCTACTAAATCGTCCTTTGTAGCAAAAGCTTTCAGATCATCTTTGGTGGCCATGTTGGCAATGTCCTCTTTGGTCGCAAAGGCCTTGAGGTCCTCTTTGGTCGCCATTTCGGAGCGTATTTGAGACACTTCTCTGGTGAGGTCCTCTTTGGTCGCCATTTCGGAGCGTATCTGCGCAACCTCTTTGCGGAGATCATCTTTGGTGGCCATCTCGGAGCGTATCTGCGCAACCTCTTTGCGGAGATCATCTTTGGTGGCCATAGCCTCAGACATTACACCTAATTGCTGTGCCAGAGCGGTCAGAAGCTGCTGATTGGTGAGATCATTTGGGCCGATTTGCATGTCAATATTATAGGCTCAGTAGTGAGGGCAGAACAAATTTAAACACCACAATTTAAGAAATTTTTAATAAGTTGCAGTTGTGTTTACGGTCCACCGTAGCCATTGGAGTTGGTCAGATAGCCGGTAAACCAGAGGCCAGTACTCTGTGATGCCTTAAGTACAGTGCCAGCTGCAATAGGAATTGGCGCACCCAAACTAATCGACGCGGGATTGCTAAGCCACATAATCATGTAGATGTTCCCTGAGGAATCTATTAGGTTAATATGCGCTACATACATGCTCGACATAGAGCCCGTTATGTACAGGGTTTTACCGGCTGGTACGGTATAGGTGGTGGTGTCAGTAACCTTCTGGAAGACAGGCGTAACCGTGGAGTTGATAAGCATTCCTGAGAAGGAAATGCTATCCAGTGATGAACTAGCTTTCAGTGTAGTACCAGCAGCCACTGGAATTGGCGAAGTTAAGATAAGTTGGTTATTAGGAATAATATAGTAAATGGCCCCTGATGTATCCAGTAATTGAGTGCCAACGCTACCGTTATCAGCCATTGATGTAATGTACAGCGTTTTACCAGCTGGTACGGTATAGGTGGTGGTGTCTGTAACTGTTTGTGCGGTCGGCGTTCCGACCAAGCCATCCGGCCAACTTGGGTTAATATTATTACTGCCATTTACTGTCAAATTGGCGCCAGGAGCCGTGGCACCGGTATTAATACCGACGCGGCCATTGGCGGCGTCTACCACGAATTCGACAGTACCGCCGTTCATCACCTTGAGGGCTGTAGCTGAGGCACTACTGACGGTCAAGATGCCGTTGGTTGTGTCTAGGGTCATTAAGCTGCTGCTGCCCACCGTACTGGCACCCGTAAAGTAAGCCACTTGATTGAGTGTGCCGCTACCACCTAAGCCACCGCCGCCACAGTTGGCTTTGGTTTGCAGACAGATGGTATCTGTGGAGTTGGTATCGGTTGGGATCGTTAGAGATACATTGTTGCCTTGCACCGCTGTTGCAATGCTAACCAGGAAGCCGTCGTTGGTGCCGTCGGCCAAGCTCAGCTTGCCAGCTAAAGAACCAGTGGATGCATTGCCCAAGGTAAGGTTACCAAAGGCATTAACAGTGAGCAGCTGCTTGCCCGATGCATTTTGCAATACCAGCATGTTGGCAGTTTGACCACTGGCGCCTTGAACAATCAAGCCACCCTCCGTGGCGCTGGTGGCAACCACCGATAGAGTTGAAGCGATGGGAGGCAAACCGCCCGTAATGTTAAGTAGGACGGAGTCGCTCTGACCAGAAATGTTAGAACTCACAATGTCCTGGTAGCCGTCACCGTTGACGTCAGAGGTGGCGACATCATCTGGACCAGAACCAACGACAAAATCTTGTTTAGCGGCAAAGGTACCGTTGCCGTTGTTGATCAAGACAGAGACCGCACCAGCACCGCTGTCAGCAGCCACAATGTCCGGGTGGCCGTCGCCGTTAAAGTCGCCGGTGGTGACACCTACCGGGCTGGAACCAGTGGAGTAAGTCACTGGAGTGCCAAAGGTGCCGTTGCCATTGTTTATTAGGACAGAGACATTATGAAGATTCTTGTTAGAACTCACAATGTCCGGGTGGCCGTCGCCGTTGAAGTCGGCGGTTGCAACGTCCACAGAACCACTTACAGAGTAGGTGACTTGGCCGGCGAAGATGCCACTGCCGGCGTTCATTAGAACAGATACGCCAGGAAGCACGATATCGGGATGACCGTCGCCATTGAAGTCGGCGGTTGCAACGCCCCCTGCACCGCTGTAATTATAGAGTGCCTGGAAACCGAAAGTGCCGTTGCCATTGTTTATTAGGACAGCTGCAAAAGTGCTACCACTAGCTATGATGTCTGGGCGGCCGTCACCGTTGACGTCAGAGGTGGTCACGCCCGACTGAAAGAAACCACCATCATCGTAGCTAACCGGACCGGCAAAGGTGCCGTTGCCATTGTTTATCAGGACTGAGACAAAACGTGTGTTAGCGCTAGCAGTCACAATATCCGGATGGCCGTCACCGTTGACGTCAGAGGTGGCGATAGCCACCGGGTTGGAACCAGTACTGTAAGTAGCTTGAGCAGCATACGTGCCATTGCCATTATTTATCAGGACCGAGACTGTATTGGCGCCGGAATTAGTAGTCACAATGTCTGGGTAGCCGTCACCGTTGACGTCAGAGGTGGCGACACCTCTAGGATTGGAACCAGTCGTATAGTCTGTCTTGTCGGCCAGATTTAAGGTACCGCCAGTAGTCACATGGGTGCCCACGCTTACGCGACTATTGCTAAGGTCCATGCTTATTAAACTGCTGCTGGAAACCTTGTTGGTACTGCTAAAGTAGGCTACTTGACCGACGGTGCCATTGTTAACCTGGTTACAGTTGCCCGCACTCTGCAGACAAAGAGTGTCGGTAGTATTAGTGTCGGTTGGCACAGTTAGAGAGACGTTGTTGCCCTGCACTGCCGTAGAAAGGCTAACTAAGAAGCCGTCATTAGTGCCATCAGCCAGGCTGATTTTGCCAGCTGCTGAACCGGTACTGGCGTTGCCTAAGATCAGCTGGCCGTTGTTATTGAAGCTGGCCAGCTGCTGGCCGCTACTATTTTGCAGGTCCATAAGGTCGGCCGTTTGGGCTAGAGCTGCTTTGATAGTTAGCCCCACATTGCTAGCACCTGCGGTAGTTAGCATGGTTTTGCCGCTTGCACTTAAGTTGCCGCTAGCATCAACATTTAAGAGAGGGTTACCAGAGGCATCTTGGATCACAAAAAGGTTAGCCGTTTGGCTAGTAGCACCTTGAATATACAGACCCCCTTCTCCGGGAGCTGTTGCGGTAACTGACAATGTAGGTTTGTATACAGCCTGGCCACCGGTGGTATTTAGCAAAACTGATACGTTGCTACTAGTGCTGCAGGCCGTTAAGATATCTTTGCGGCCGTCGTTACTAACATCAGCTAGAGTTAAGCCGACAGGTGATGTACAGACGCCAAAGTTTTGGGCTGCTGCTAAAGTACCGTTACCATTGTTCTTCAAGAAAGAAACCGAGTTACTAGTGTTGTTGGCAACCACAAAATCGGTTAGGCCGTCGCCATCCATATCGGCACCGGCAATTTCCTGAACACCGTTGCCAACAGTCGAACTGGCGCCAGCGCTAAAGCTAGTACCACTACCATTATTTAAGAATACTTTTACTTGGTTGGTGTTGTAGGCCACAACCAAATCCGGGCTGCCATCACCGTTAATGTCGCCGATTGCCACGCTAGTTGGAGCCGTGCCAACAGCGTAAGTAGATTGCGTCGCAAAGGTGCCGTTACCGTTATTGAGCAAGACTGAAATAGTGCCGTCGGTGTTATTTGCTGTGACAATATCTGCGTAGCCATCGTGGTTAAGATCACCAGCAGCTAGCCATTCGGGGCCATTGCCCACAGTGTAGGTAACCGGATTGGCTAATGTACCATTACCGTTATTACCCAAGACGGCCACACTAGCGGCACCATTCTCGGCAACCAGAACATCTTTACGCCCATCATTGTTAACATCAGCTGCGACCATACCCCAAGGGTTAGAGTTATTTGGCAAGGTCATTGGCGTGCTCGGAGTTAAGCTAAGACCGCTGTATATCTGAATTGTTTCAGATGTCGGGTACGGCACATCGTAAATTAACTCCGGAATATTGTCGCTGTTGATATCAACGGCAACAATTCCCTTAGCAGTAACCGGTGCCGATCCAAAACCAGGATGATTGCCGCCATTGAAGGTGCCATTACCGTTGTTAATGTTATAGTCACCCTGACCCGAGGCAGCAGTGCCGTAGTAGCCAGAGTCAATGATATCGGGGTACCCGTCATTGTTTAAATCGCCAGTGGTTATATCGTAGTTAATCTGTAAGGCAGTCGCGTAGTTGGTGTTGGCACCAACACTAAACACACCCGTGCCCCAATTGGGGTTCAGATAACTGACTTCTGAGCCGCCCACAGCCACGCGCTTGTTAAGTGTGTCAGCAGTTAGGACATTAATACCGCTGGCGTTCTGCACCGTGAAGGCTGTGGCGCTGGTGCCGTTGGTTTTTAAGGTAATATTGGTGGTTTTGCTAGCGTTGCCGAGGCCTAAGCTAGCCGCGTTGCCGGTGCCTATGTTGATAGAGCCGTTGGTACTGGTACCGGTACCGGCGTCGATGTTAACGCCGCCGCCAATGCTGGTATTGCCGGTTTCGTTGCCACCTTGGAGCGCCAAAGTGTAGCCAGTGGTGTTGTTGGCGGTATTGGTGGCTGCGCCCAGCACACTGGAAGCGCCGAAGGTTAGGTTGCCGTTCACCGAGTTAAAGCTTAACAGCGAGCTGCTGGCAATTGTGCCCGCCCCTGTAAAGTAGGCTACTTGACCATTAGCGCCACTACCGGTGATGCCGCCGGTACAGTTGCTGGCGAACTGCAGACAGATCACATCTTGGAAGTTACCGGCGTTACCAGTGCTGTACGGCAAGCTAATGTTAATGCTGTGGCTCAGCGTGGCTGATTGCAGCGTACTGGTGAAGCCATCGTTAGTGCCGTCAGCAAAGTTGATCTTACCGGCGAGAGAGCCAGCGCTGGCATTGCCTAAAGTCAGCTGACCATTGGCATCAACAGAGGCGGCGGTTTGGCCGCCACTACTGATCAGATTAATAATATTTTGGCCGACTGCCCCTTGGATAGTGGCCGCCACACTGGCACTGCGCGCCTGAATATTAATGTTGGCACTGGTCTGTTGAGCTGTCTGATTAAAGATATAGCTGGTGTCACCGCCGCCGGCATTTACACCGCTACAGTTGCCGACGGTTTGCAGACAGACTGTATCGTTGCCGCTAAAGGCGGGGAACAAAGCTGTACCAGAGGCGGTTTGGCCACTAGTTGCTGTTTTGAGCACAACACTGCCGCCAGCACTCGGGCTGGACAAAACCAGCGTGCCTGCTGTGGTTCCGGCCACGCCAACCGTAACGCTGGCACCCTGGACAGTTAGCTGGCCGCTGGCTGTTAAGTTACCGCTGGCTTGAGCTAGTGCTGAGTTACCAATCGTGAAGCCGCTACCAGTGAAGACTGGAACTGTTCCGACCGTGCCGCTGCCGCCAATACCGCCGCTGCCGCCGGTGCCAACACAGTTACCAGCTGTAGTACAGACATTATTACCACCCTGTTGCAGTGCACCTGTGAAGTTTGAGGTAGCAGCGTTGTATTTGGCCACATTACTACTTAAGAAGCTGTCGCCCACCGTACCACTGGTGATGGCCGCACCACTTATAGCGATGGGCGTAGAAGAGGCCGCCGTTACCTGCCCGGTGGCATTTACTGTAAATGTCGCTACGTGTGAGGCATCGCCGTAAGAACCCGGTGTAACAGAGGTGGTGTGTAGTGAAATCACGCCGCTGCCATTATCTGTAAAGTCATTGAGATTAAAGGTGGCGATACCCTTGGTGCTGCTGTCTGCCGCAGCATTGTGAAGCGTAATAATGCCGCCACTGCCGGTGGCGTTGGCAATGCTAACTGTGCCAGATTGGCCATTTAGGCTAGTGACACCGGAGCCACCGCCGCCAGAGCCACTCAAACAGGTACTGAAACTTAAGTGACCGGAGCCGTCAGTTACCAGACATTCCCCGCCCGAGCCGTCACCGGCTGGCAAAGTCAAGGACAGGTTGCCGCCGGTGGCGCCGGCCAACAGGGTGACTTGGTTGCCCGCCGCACCCAGGGTCAAACCGCTAAAGGTCGGGTTGGAGTTAGTCGAAATCGCCTGCGGCAGCGACAGATTCAAATTGCCTCCGGTGCCGCCGATAATCACTTCGTTAGGCGTACCTGCTAGGCTCAATACACCGCTGTTAACCAGGCTGCCGCTGACCAAATTGAGGCCGTTGCCTAAACTAATGGCCCCTGTGCCGCCACCCAGACTGGTAACACCGGTATTGCTGATAGTCAGGCCGCTGATACCGATGCCGCCGCCGCCCGTCAGCGTCAGATCGCCCGTCAGGCCCTGCAAGCTTGTCACGCCTGACACGGCGCTATTCTGAACAACTGTGGTTGGCTTACTGTTGTTAATCTGTTGAAGCAGCGAACTACTGACTGAGATTCTGTGATCTACCAGGGTTAGACCATTGCCGAGCGTAAAGGCACCGGTTGCACCGTTAAGACTGGCCACATCGGCGGTCGGAGCCAAGCCCACAAACTGTGTGCCGTCGTAGTAGAACGGCGCTTTAGAGCTTTTGTCGAAGTAAATCTGACCGGCAACCGGCGCCTTGGGCTGCGCTGTGGGTGCCAAAACCAGGCTTTGGTTGGCTTGGAGCTCACCATTAACTGCCAGCTCGTTGGCCTGGCTCAAATTAAGGTCTTTAACTCCTTGCAGCTGCAGATTGCTAACAGCGTATTGGGGCTGCTTATCATCGTTGGGATGATGACTCATAAGATTGGCCGTGAAGGCCCCCGCCGCAATCACCAGCATTACGCCCAGAGCCACTAAGGTCGTGCGCAGCGCCATGTGGTTATAGCCAAACAATGACGTCTTGGGCGGCATCTGCGCGGACGCACCCAGGGCCGGCTGCGTCCAATGGACAGTCGGTTCAGGGTTGCTGATGGCATCCTGGTACTTTTGCTCGAGACTGGTGTCGGCCGGATTCATCTTATTGCGTCCCCACTACCACGTAATCGAACTGATACGTCACGTTATTTTGAGCAGCCTGGGTCAAGATGATCTGGTAGCCGGTTTCGGTCTTGATCAAATAGATAGGCAGACCGATGCTGTCGGTGTTATCGGGTGAGAAGACAATTTTCGGCGTCTTGGCAAACGGCTTGTCGAAGGTGATGTGAGCTATGGCGCCTGGCGCCAGAGTCTCGCCGTCACCCGCCTTGACAGAGATGGCGATCGTGCCAGCAGTATCTGTGCCATCGATGGTGACACTGCCCTGCTGACCGGCCGCGGCGTCAGTCAGGCCGGTCGGTGCAGCACCGCCGCTCAACAGATGGCCGGACACCAGAATGTCTTGGAAGCTGGCCAGACCGCTGACCGTCAAGTTACCGCCGACAGAGGCATTCCCGTTAACCGTCAAGCTCCCGGTGGTGGTGAGGCCGCCGACATTCAGGTCGTTGGCAATGCTTGCGCTGCCGGTGATCTGTAAGCTGGAGACGGTCATAGCGCCCTGCAACGGAGCTGTGTAGAACTGCGGCCGAATTAACACCGAGATTTCACCGCTGCCGCCGGTCAGGCTTTGCTGGGCATAACCTACAATGTAGCCCGAGCCGTTCATCTTGGCGCCAACACCAGGGGTGCTGGACAGGCCAATAGGATCGCCGACGTTAATCGGACCGTTGGAGTCGTTGACCTCGACAGGCACCTGGCCCACCAGAGAGACTAAAGCGTTAGTGTTGTGGTAATCACCGTCGCAGGTGTGATTGGTTTCAGAGCAGCTAGGGCCGTTACCGACAAAGCCGGAGTTATCAGAGGTAGCACCCACAATAGGCAGGTTAGGGCTTGTCGACAATTCCACTTTACCGCTATTGTCACTAGTGTAGCTGACCAAACGGTGCAGGCTCGGCTTGTTATTTTGATCGACCGGGAAGTATTCGGCGTAGTCGGCGCCATTTGTGACATATGAAATGTGTGTGCCAGTGTCGCATGAGCTTGAGCTGGCGACAGCCGAAATGCTACCGTCACGGGTCATGCCACCAGCGCTGTTGGCAAAGAAGGTAACATAGTCGTTAGGATCGTCCAGCGAGCCCAAGCTGTCACAAAGCTGGTTGGTGTAGGCCAATTTCAAGATGTTGGCGTTGTCGCCAGGGATAGAGTCAGTGTTATAGATCTCTACTGAGGCGGTGGCATCACCAGATATATTATTAGTCACAACCAGCTGTCCGTTGAGAGCGCTGCTACCGGTCGAGCCGACAGTAAATAAGGCCGCGCCGTTAGAATCCTGTATGTGTAGCATGTCAGCAGCCTGACTGGCTGAACCCTGAATAATCAAGCCAGCTTCGTTAGAAGTGGTAGTTGTAACAGATAAGGTTGCCTTGTAGGCTGCAGTGCCGCCAGTGGCATTAAGTATGACACCCACACCGCCGGGGTTAGGCTGTGTGGAATAGAAGATATCCGGCCGACCATCGCCATCAGCATCAGCAATGGCAATATCGGTCGGCTGAAGACTAAACGTACCGCCTACACCGATCACAATGGGCGCCCCAAGCGTGCCAGTGCCAGTTCCCTGGAGAACTGCCACCTGTAGACTGCCCTCGTCGGCAACAACAACATCTAAATTACCGTCGCCGTTCATATCAGCTATGGCAAGACCGCGTGGAGCGCTGCTAGCACCCGTAGTATAGGCAACTTGGGCACCAAAACCAAAGGGGCCCCCGCCAGCATTAAGCAAAACGCTTACAGTATTATCGCCACTATTGGTGGCAACAATGTCTGGACGGCCATCCCCGTTTAGATCACCAACCTTGACGCCCAGGGGAGCAGTCCCTGTGGCATAAGTAATGCCACCGGCAAATGTACCATTGCCATTGTTTAGTAATACTGAAACCGTGTTGTCGCCGCCATCAGCTGTGATAATGTCTGGCCAACCATCACTGTTGACGTCTGCTACGGTTATTCCGTTAGGGCCACCACTGGTAGCGTTAACGTTGTAGAGGACTTGAGAAGCAAAAGTGCCGTTTCCATTATTTATGTAAACTGAGACTTGATTGGTGGAGTTGTCAGAAGCAATCAGATCCGGATGGCCGTCGGCATTGACATCGCCGGAGGTCAAGCCCTGAACGGCGAGGCTTCCCGCCATTGCGTAGGTAGTCGGACCACTAAAGCTTGTGCCAGCACCATTATTCATAAAGACCGAGATAGAGGGGTTACCGACAGAAACCTGACCAATACCGGCGGCATCCGGGTGGCCATCGCCGTTCCAGTCGCCAGTAGTCACAGCATAGGCGTCCGAACTAAAACCTGAGCCACTAACTGACAGGTTAGTTACAGCCGTGTAGGTGCCCGTGCCGTTAGCGTTATTTAAGAACACATCTAGGAAAGGATTGTGGCTAAAGGCATTGATTGAACCAACAACACTATCAATCGAGCCATCACCATTAAAGTCTGCCAGTGATAAGGCATATGAATATTGCATAGCGTTGGCGTTCATATATGTCTGTGTGCCGGCAGTATAATTACCGCTACCCCAGTGAGGATTAATGTAGCTCAGTTCGTTACCGCCAATAGCAATGCGTTTGTTTTTGGTATCACCAGTTAGGACATTGAAGCCGCTGGCAGTTTGCAGCGTAAAGGCCGTGGTGCTGCCGCTGTTGGTCTTGATGGCAACATTATTGGTCTTGGTAGTATTACCCAAGGTTATGGTGGTGGCGTTGGTTGTGCCGAGATTGAGTACGCCATTAGAGCCGCCGCTGCCGCCGGTGCCGGCGTCCAGCGTTAAGTTGCCGCCCGTGGTGTTGGCTCCAGTGTTGTTGCCGCCTTGAATCGTTAAACTGTGAGATGTACCGCTGCTGACGGAGCTGCCCTGAATAGTGGCCGTCTGGTTAAATGTTTGAGTGGTACCCCCAACAGTTAAATTGCCGCCGAGCGTGGTGTTGCCGCTGGTATCTACGGTGATGTTTGAGGCTGTCACCGCCAAGCTGGCAGTGCCGGTGTTAATAGTTGAAGCCACATTACCGCTGCGCAGCGTAAAGGCTCCAGCGCTGGCGTTACCAATCGTTGTAGTACCAGATCCAGTTGCGTTTAGACTAACTGTGCCGGCTGCTGTTAAGCCAACTACTGTTAAATTGCCTGAGGCATCCACTTTGGCGATTGGCGAGCCGCCGGCACTGCTAACCAGATCAATAATGTCCTGGCCAGAGGCACCTTGAATCGTGGCAGCCACACTGGCAGCCCGCGCCTGGATGTTGAAGTTGGCGCTGGTTTGCTGAGTAGTCTGGTTAAAAATGTAGGCTGTATCACCGGAGCCGGCATTGGCGCCGCTACAGTTAGCAACAGTTTGCAAACAAATGATGTCGTTTGCAGCAAGCACAGGGTAGCTAACATTAACCGCTGTCGCTTGGCTGGCGTTAGTTTTAATAGTTATTGAGCCACCGGCGGCCGGGCTGGCCAGCACCAGCTGTCCGGCTGTAGTACCAACTACGCCAAGCGTCAGGCCTGAGGCTCCTTGCAGAGTCAGGCCGCCGGTGGCTGTCAGATTGCCAGCGTTCTGACTTAAGACAGAATTGCCCAAACTGCTACCCGTACCGGTAAAGACGGGCAGAGTGCCAACCGTGCCGCTGCCGCTGATGCCACCACCAGGCGTGCCGGAACAGTTACCACTTGAGTCACAAACGTCATTGCCGTTGTGCTGCAGGTTGGTGCCGGTAAAGTTGGCGGTGGTGTCATTATATTTAGCAACATTGCCGCTTAGACGGGCGTCATTGACCGTACCGGAGGTAATTTGATTACCGTTAATGGCAATTGGCACACTGTTGGCCAGAGTCAGCTGACCCTGGGCATTCACGTTAAAGGTAGCTACATCTGATGCATCACCGTAGCTGCCGGCCGTCACTGTGGTGTTGCTAAGGCCAACACTCACCGTGCCATTACCGTTGTTAACCGTAATGCCGGCCCCTGCACCAATATTAGCCAGAGTGAAGTTGCCACTGGAGGTGCCAACGAGCAGTTGGCCACCGGTCGGGGTATTAATTTGTCCCGTGCCACCATTGGCAATGGTTAGCGGGCTGCCTAGCGTCAGACCTGCAAACGTGGGGCTGGATGTGGTAGCAATCGGCTGAGGTGTAGAAAAGGTTAATGTGCCAGTGCCGCTGACGGATATTTCATTGGCCGTGCCTTGAATTGTGATACTGCCAGAAGTGCCGTTAATATCCGTGACACCACCGCCACCGCCTGAGCCCTTAAGACAATTTGAAAAGAATAATTTGCCAGTGCCATCGGTGGTCAGACACTGGCCGCCACCACCATCGGCGCTCGGTAAGGTAAAGTT
This sequence comes from Saccharimonadales bacterium (SeqCode), assembly GCA_035547775.1. Lineage (GTDB taxonomy): Bacteria > Patescibacteriota > Saccharimonadia > Saccharimonadales > UBA4665 > DASZUC01. The sequence continues at coordinate 13,350 of DASZUC010000029.1, forward strand.
TACCGGTCCGCCGCTGCCCGCAGCCAACAATCTGACTGTGTGCGTACCGCTGCCTATGGTCAGGCCGCCACTACCCTGAACCGACAGATTGCCGCTATCAATAATGTCGCCGCTCAGCTGGCTGAGGGCTGAGTTACTTATAGTACTGCTGCCGGTGAACATGGCAATCGTATTGGCCGTCGGCGAGCCTGTTGCCGTCACGCCACCGCTGTTAGCCCCAGTACAGTTGCCAGCTTCTTTAATACATACCGTTCCGCCAGTGATTGGCAAGCTATAGGTCTGATTAGAGCTCAAAGCCGCGTTTAGCTGCAAGGTACCGGCAAAGCCATCATTGGTGCCATCTAGGAACTTCAGCACACCCAAGCTGGTGGTTGAACCCAGCGTTTCTACGCCCTGAACGCCTAAGTTATTGTGAAATGTGGAATTACCATTAACATTGGCGCCGCCGGCGCTAATATTGAGCGCATTTGTAAGGGTTGCGCCGGCGAAACTTGGTGTTGATGTTACATCAATTCCCTGCGGCAAAGATAAGGTTATGTTACCGGAGCTGCTCGAGGCAATCACTTGGTTGGCGGTACCGTTGATTGACACTACCCCGCTGTTGCTCAATAGGCTACCGGTCATGTTCAGGCCGCTGCCTAGAGTAATGGCACCGCTAGCACCGCTAATAGAAGTTACGGTTGATACCGGTGCGCCAACCACTTGACTGTAGTCAATGATGCCGTTAATAATTTGGCCGGTTTGGTCGACGACAAATTTGTTAGTACCGCCGACAGCCAATTCTATGAGATTGCCGCTGCCGGTTTTGTTGATGTGTATGCTGGAGTTATTGCTGGCGTCTCCCTGAACCGTTGCCGGCCCGAGGTTAACTGCCACATTGCCCGACCCACCTGAGGCAACCTGCAAGTTATAGCTGCCATTGCCGCTGTTGCTGATTACGACGCTGCCGTCACTGGAAGTCAAGCCTGTCACGCCGCTGTTGGTGATCGTCGTACCGCTAATCGAGATGCCGCTGCCGGCGTTAAGAGTCAAATCACCGCTTAAGCCCTGCAGGCTGTTAACGACGTGTTCATTTGTGCCGCTGCCGGCTTGCTGCAAAACATTATTGCTAAGGGATAGGCGGTTATTGACCACGACTAGGCCGCTGCCCAAGCCAATCGTACCGGAGGCGCCGCCAAGGCTGGTGACGGACGTGCCGGGAGTTAAATTAACAAATTGGCTGGCGTTGTAGTAGTACAGGCTGTTGCTGGACTTGTTGTAGTAGATCTGCCCGGCGACAGGGTTAGTCGGTGTCTGTGTAGGAGTCAGAACGAGATTGTTGGAGACATTCAGCTGGCCATTAACATCCAGTTGGCTGTTTTCCGCCAGCTTCAGCTTACCAGCCTCCTTAACTTGATCAAGCGATAAGTTACTAACGGCGTATTTGGGGCTATTTTGGTCGTTATTAGGGTGTTTGCCGGCCAGATTTGTAATAACTGCGCCCACTGCCACAACCAGCATGACCACCAAAGCTACAGTGGTCGTGCGCAGCGCTGTCTGGTTATAGCCAAACAGTGAAGTTTTTGTTTTAGGTTGGGCCACAGCTGCGACCGTAGGCTCGGTCACAACAGGCGCCGGCTGCTCAGAAGGCGGCGGCGTCAACTGTACGGGCTGAGCTTGTGTCGGCCCTGGATCCTGCATATGCAGATATGGGGACGTCTCTAAACTCAAACCACCCGTTGATGGCTGTATATGCTGCTCAAGACTTGTATCTGCCGGAGGCATGACTTTTTAGTTTTGTTTTTGTTTTTGAACCTTTTATTTTGAAGTTCTGCTTACATTTTAGACCCCTGATATCTCTCTTGCAAGCAAAATGAACACTTTTTTAATGCAATTTTATAAAGTTATCCACAGCGCCAACAGAGGTAGCCCCAATCTTGCGGATCAATGTAGCAGCAAAAAGATCGTAAAACCGGCGATTACGGCCGTTAATGATGCGACCGTCAGCACCGATCCCAGTGTCCGGAAAATGGCGAATTTAGCCAGCGGGTTTCGGCCGATGGAAATGATACTGCCGTAGATTGAAGCGTAGGTCAAAGTGATCAGCGCCGTCAGCCCTACCAAGGCCACAATCAGGGCCACAATAATGCGGGCCGTCGACACCGTGTGCCCGGTGAGCGCCTTGGCCAGCCGCTGCAGATTGTTCAGGCTGGCGCTGGCGTTGGTAGCCGTACCCACGGCTATGCTCAGACGCACGTAGCCAACAATAATCTGATGCTGCTTACCCTGTACATCGGTCACCGTCTCTGAGGTCGAACCGACTGTGCTGCTGTCGAAGGCCGTTTGGGCTAAGCCAATGACATGGGCACCGGGAGCAGCCTTCATGCCCACGCCGTTAAACGGCGAAACGCTGATCTGGTCGCCGACCTTGATATCACCGTTAACATTGCTGACCAAGGTGTTAACCGTGCCGTTGGTAGCAATTTGGATGTTGCCGGCGTTGGGGTCCACGGCCAACAGCGAATCATTGGTGGCGACAGCTACACCCAACAAACGCTCACCGTTTTTGGTGTTTGCTGCCTGCACCGCATCTGTCTGAGTCGGATCCAGGCTGACTAAGCTGCCGTTGGTGATGTGGCCGTCCGCCTGATAAGAGTGGGAGATATTGGCCGAGGATGCACCTGCAGGAGCTAAGCCGGACAGCAACAGCAGTACGCCGGAACTGGCGATGAGTAAGCGAAATCTGCCCACGCGCTTCATACTGCTTACGATTATACCACTGTTTATTTTTGTTCAAGCCCTACAACAATTATGTTCGTTTGAGCCGCATATGGCAGATCTGGGACTTAACTCTCGTTTTTGGGCATTATGGGGCATCAACTTGCCGGTCTTCAATTCACTCATATTGCTCCTCTAGCCGTAGATATTATTGCAACACCGTTTTTTAAACTTTAGCACATTAACAGATAAGTGTTGCGACTGCATAGTCACAAATTACAGCTACGACATATAAAGTTAGAATGCTAACTGATGTACTCAATCACACAACAATGATCAAGACAAAATGAGAACATTTGCCTACATTTGCGCTCAATATTTTTCACAAAAATTCCCACCAAAAATGCCAAAATCACGTTTTTGAACTGAACACTATATAAGGTATTGCAAGGGAGGAATATAATATAAGTAGTCTTAAAGCGTAGAAGACCAAAATTATGAGAACAAACGAATCACTCTTTGAATTAAAGATGGAGCACGGACTCTGGCAGTTCGTGGCGTCCGTAGGACCTAAGCCACCGACAGACGACAAACAGATAGCGCACAGTACTGACATTAACACCTTGGGCAAGCTCCCACACGCTCTGCAGGCCGAGTCGACGCACATTGGCTGGGTCTCGCTGTTTGGCTTACGCCGCAGCTCTCGAGAGGTTGTAGTGCGCTGGGAAACCGATCAAGTCGATGAGGCTGAAGCGTTGCGTTGTGGCGTCACAGGCCTACTGAAGGCTGTATCGCATCTGGAGGTACCAGCTCAAATTACCCGAATCAGCATGGCCGATCGAGCCAGCGCCACTAAGATTAACAGCGACCGCTGGCTGGGCGAACTGCACGACATAACTGGGCAGCTAGCCGAGTTTGATGCAGAAGAGCCTAACGCCGTTATTTGGCCCAGCGACCACGAACTATGGAAGACCGTTTGGACGGTTTCACCCATCGAAGACCCCATCCCAAGACCACGGTTGAGTTTTGAGTAATTTTTCGGTAGAATACATCGGTAGTTTGAAGCGGGTACGCCCGTTTGCGGGGCGTTAGCTCAGTTGGCTAGAGCACCTGCTTTGCAAGCAGGGGGTCATCGGTTCGAATCCGATACGCTCCACCACTACATGTATACAATTTTGCAAACCAAGCCTTGGCTGTTTGCAAAATTGAGAGGAGAAACGTAGCTCTAGGCCGAAGCTTTTGGCCTACGGCCAAAACGAGGCAGGAGCGTACGTTTCGACGAGGGGCTATAGCTCAGTTGGTTAGAGCGCGTCACTGATAATGACGAGGTCTCTGGTTCGAGTCCAGATAGCCCCACCACTTATTATTGAGCCGCCCGCTTTATCATGAGGGGTTGCAAGCGATATGACTTATGCTTGCAAGCTTAGCAAACAACTAGTTAACTTAGTTTATGTCCGGGAAAAGCGTTTTTAGTCCAGAACAGCGTAGAGTGCTGGATGCAACTAGCCAGTTAGTGAGAGAGTCTGGTATGGACGGATTATATTTTCATATACTGTCCAAATCGGTTAAGAACGCCAGGAGTCTCGGCAGCATGCTGAACGCTACCCGACCAACACATAAATTTATTGAAAAATTAGCGGCTAATGCTAGTGAGGCCGCAAATCCGGATATGCCTTTCGGTGTTTTCGTGGAGCCTAGTGACGAGCTACAGCTTATTGGGCTGTGCAAGGTAGATCTGGGCAATGGATCGGCCCTGCCCGGCTCCGGCGTAAAAGTTGGCCACTTTCAAGGCGTACCAGAGCTAGGCGATCCGTCTAAAAATTTTAGCCGCGGTCATCTCGATCTACTCTGTCGATGCTTAGACTGGCAGCGCGTTGTCGGTATTGAGCTCAAATAAAAAGAGCGCCTCTCGCAAGATGGGCGCTCTTTTACCGAGTTAAATATTGAGTAGTGCGAGCTGGCCTTACGGCCAGCAATGCATCCTCGGAACAAATTGGTGCAAGCACCATTTGATTCCTACGGAGTGCATTATCAACGTCAGTTCGTAAAAGTTCAGTTCACTGATGGTCCTGACCTCCGAAGAGGTGAAGTGAATTGTCAGTACTGATTTACAATTCACCAGGATCGACCTAGTTCACATGTGATTACTCGACAGGTGACTAGTGTTCTCCCTAGAAAGGAGGTAATCCATCCGCACGTTCCCGTACGGATACCTTGTTACGACTTAACCCCAATCATCTCCCCTACCTTAGGGCGAGGCATGCTCACACGTCAGGTATTGGCGACTTTCATGGTTTGACGGGCGGTGATTGCGCTCGGGTAATCTCCGGCGCTCCCCACTCAGCGTGCGCGTCTAACGCACTGAGCGAGTCTTTATGCTTTAAGGCGCGAATCTGCACTATGCCTTCAGGGGTCAGGTGGCGCCTGGAGCTGATCAACTCTGCCGCGAGGCAAAACTGTTCAAACTGCTGGCGCTTCTTGGCCTGAAGCGGATACCGTTGGAAGAAGGGGATGATTTTGGTTGAAATATCGGCGAAGTTACTGACTTTGAGCTTAACGTGCGGCCGCCATTTGGCGTACCGCTCATACTCTAGGCGGTAAATATTACCGCAGCCGAGCACTTGCTGAATTTCGTGCAAAATCGGTTCGTCGTCTTCCCTTAATTCGATCTCGAATATGAGCCGAACTTCCGGTAAATGATCGCCGTTTCGATTTAGGCTGACGGAAAAACATCCTTCGCCATCTACGAAACCGACGACATAGTGCGGATTCAGCATAAAGTTCATTCCTTCCTCTTGCCATAGTAGCGATCAGTTATTAACTAATTCTGAACTTTGACAAAAGTACTACGAACTCAGCTGACTTCCCCGTAACCAGTCGGTTAACCGACAAAATTACACTCGTTACGAGGATCTCCCTGGGTTACTCATTGGGCTGTTTCGGGCATTCCCTACCGGCTTTTCTAAGGCCAACTTCGCTTGTGTACACGATTGCAAGCTCGTTGGCACCGTTAATTGTCGTAAACAATCTGTAAAGACTACCGTTTGCATATTGAGCCCTTCAGGCAAGCCGTTACCGGCGTTGCCCTGCTCTCAGCTACTAAGGATGGATTTGCACCACCTAGTCCAATGCGCTGCCAGGCGCATTTATTTTGTACAAGACCCGGGAACGTATTCACGGTAGTATAGCTGACCTACCGTTACTAGCGATTCCGACTTCATGGAGGCGAGTTTCAGCCTCCAATCCGAACTGGGACCGGCTTTGATGGGATTTGCTCCGTCTCGCGACTTGGCTGCCCTTTGTACCGGCCATTGTAGCGTGTTTGTAGCCCCAGGCGTAAGGGCAATACTGACCTGACATCATCCCCCCCTTCCTCCCTGTTACCAGGGCAGTCTGTCTAGAGAAATTCAACTAAACATAAGGGTTGCGCTCGTTGATGGACTTAACCAAACATCTCACGACACGAGCTGACGACGGCCATGCAGCACCTGTCACTTGGTTCAATAAAGCACTTTCTCCTTTCGGAGAAATTCCAAGGAAGTCAAGCCTGGGTAAGGTTCTTCGTTTACCGTCGAATTAAACAACACGCTCCACCGCTTGTGCGGGTCCCCGTCAATTCCTTTATGTTTTAAGCTTGCGCTCGTACTCCACAGGCGGGGTGCTTAACGCGTTAGCTTCGCTACATCCGGGGTCGATACCGAATACAGCTAGCACCCATCGTTTACGGCGTGGACTACCGGGGTATCTAATCCCGTTTGCTACCCACGCTTTCGTGCCTCAGTGTCAGGAACAAGCCAGTACCCTGCCTACGCCATCGGTGTTCCTCCTAATATCTACGGATTTCACTCCTACACTAGGAATTCCAGGTACCTCTCTCGTCCTCTAGCTAAGCAGTTTCCATAATGTGTATGCGGTTGAGCCGCACGCTTTCACTACAGACTTACTTTGCCACCTACGCAACTCTTTACGCCCAGTAATTCCGGATAACGCTTGGATCCTCCGTATGACCGCGGCTGCTGGCACGGAGTTAGCCGATCCTTATTCATCTGCTACCGTCAAAATCGTCACAGATAAAAGCAGTTTACAACCCAAAGGCCTTCATCCTGCACGCGGCGTTGCTCCATCAGGGTTGCCCCCATTGTGGAAAATTCCCTACTGCTGCCTCCCGTAGGAGTCTGGGCCGTTCTCAGTCCCAGTCAGGCTGATCATCCTCTCAGACCAGCTAATGATCGTCGCCTTGGTGAGCCATTACCTCACCAACAAGCTAATCATGCGCAGGCCGTTCCCAAACCGCCGAAGCTTTACTCCGAGGAGCACATGCGGTATTAGACACCATTTCTGGTGCTTATCCCTCAGTTTGGGGTACGTTCCTACGTGTTACTCTGCCGTCCGCCGCTCGTCACCCGAAGTGTTACCGCTCGACTTGCATGGAATAGGCACGCCGCCAGCGTTCAGCCTGAGCCAGGATCAAACTCTCCAAAAAAGAGAACTTTGTCCAAGTTCAGTCAGAAACTGACTTAACTTACTGTTGAGTCCGTGGAAGGACTCAATAAAACATAGTTCCGCGATGCAATGCATCGCTAAAATGAACTGACGTTGATGGTTCGTCCGGTGGGACGAACCTCCGACAATCCGAAGATTGCCGAATTGCACTACTCAATTTTTAACGTACAGAAAGGCTTTTCAGGGACATGTAAACAAAGCACCCGTCAAGACCTTTCACCTATGGTAACCTATGACGCCCCTATTGGTCAAGGGGTAAATTGCACATCATGGTTGTGCTAAAGTCAACGCCTACGATTTGTCCTCGGCAGCTTTTTGCAGACGCTCGACGGTACGTTTCTCCCAGCCCGCATATGTCCCCTGCTGCCTAGTAAACGGCAACAACACCTCTAGGGGTATTTCGTATGCTGCTGAACCTTGCTCTACCACCACATGAATAGCTCCTTGAAGATCACTGCGGTTGTTCAACTCCTTGAAATGATCAATAGTAGCGACAATGGCATCGGCTAGACCTACTTCAGCTAGGTTATACTCACACGTTGGTGATTTCTCGCCTTCTTTTTCCCAACCAGATTTGAGCGTAACGTGTAACTTAGCCGCCGGTGAAGCAGTGTTTACGTCAAACTCATTATCGATATACCGAAGGGCTCGAGCTAGTCGTTCGTACCCCTGTGCTTCCTCTATAAGACGGTCTTTAAAATATTCGTACGGAGAAAATTCAGAGATTTTTTCATAAGTGGCTGCGACTAATTTACTCTCTAAGCGCTCTAGAACAGAACGCACGTGCAACCGCTCTTCTTGATCTTCAACCGCACTTCCTTGACCAGATAGTAACTCCCGATGAGTAAAGGAATACCACGGCAAGAGAACATTGTTGGTGTTATCCAATGAATAGAGTGTTAAATCGGTACCAGAGTTACTTTGCTTTGAGCGACCCAGTGTAAGGTTGATATTCGTTACCTGACTATCGGGTAACTCAATCTCTAATTCTTGAGATGGGGTTAAAAAGTATGCTTCATGTCCAATATGAAATTTACTGTAAATATCATTGGCTTTGGCACTCAGTACCTCAGGATGAGCTAAAATCTCGGGAGCAACTTCATTTTCAGGTTCGCCAAAGGGGACTGGTTCGCCTAAGCCAGGTAATTCATAATTCGTCATCTCGAGAAACTCCTCCTAATTACCCTTGATAATAATCGCTTGCCAACACCGAAGCAAGCATGAGCTCTATCTGTTAGACATGAGTTCGAGACGCAATAACAGCTTCCATGGCGTCCACAGCCGTTTGGAGCTCTGTAGCGCTGACGTGCGATAGTCCAAGCTCATCATCCGCCGCTTGGGCAGCCATGGCGTCCAAAAGGCGCCTACAGGCTCCCTCGCGGCCCAAGGCCGACATAATGCGGCTGAGCAGCTCCATGGTCATGTTCTCGTGACTAATCGGTACGATTGCCTCGCCCTCTATTGCGTCGCTCGCTTTTTCGATTTCGAAAGTCTTACTGAAGCGGCCATCATCAAAACGTGTTAAATATGTCCACTGAATAATCTGCTGTCCATTTGGATCTGTTAGTGGTGTGGCCACATCGTAGCTAATGTTACGATCGTCATCGACGATAATCTCGGCTGTCTGACCGTGCGCCAAAGGGAAACGCTGCACACCTAGTTCGTGCAGCCGCAAGCAGCACCAAATAAAGTCCGTTTGCAAATATTCGTCCGGCTGATCGAGAGATATTTGTTCGACACTCATAACTACTTACCCAGGAAGTAATCTACATCAATCGGGCGCGGTGGCCGAGGTGATACACCAATGTGCGAAACCCCAAATAGCATGGCTCGCCAGAAAGGTTTGTGCAGTGGGCTCCACATGCGACGCAGTGCACGCCGTTCCTCTTGATGAGTAGCTTCCTGGATCTCTTGGGCACGATCCAGGACATAGTTACCAATCCCAGGACGGCCTTCAACCAATAAAGCGAGGCCGTCAGGATGAGGCAAGATAGAGTGTGGCTCTTGCTGAGCCAGGTGCATAACCCGATCACGCAACTTCAAATCACCAACTTCTTCAGCTACCATCTCCATGGCCTGGAGCATATAGCCACCCACTGCTTGAAAGCTTTCCTCAATGGAAGTTAAAGCTCGCTCAAAAGTGTCTCGCTCACCTGTCATAAGGTGATTTATACCACTGCCAAAGAAAATTTACAATTATTCAGCGTCTTCAGTTGGAGTTGCATCGTCGGCTGGTTCATCGGCTGGCACGATTGCTTCACTAGGTTCTTCAGGGACGAGTTCTTCCATGACCACTGTTTCGTCGGCTGGTTCATCAGGTAAGTCTTCAGCTTTGTCGACAAGCGCGAGGCTGACAACTTCATCACCATCGTTCAGACGCATAATACGCACGCCCTGGGTAGCTCGACCCAATGCTGGGATGTTGTCCAGACCTAAGCGGATAGTTTGGCCGTTCCGACTGATGAGGATGAGCTCTTGTTCGTCGGTTACTAGGCGTTTCACGCCCACCAACTCGCCGGTCTTGTCGTTCACTACAGCTGAGCGGATGCCCACACCACCACGGGCGTGCGGTGTGAACTGGTCGATCTTGGTCTTCTTGCCGTAACCGTACTTACTGATCACAAAGATATCAGCACCCTGTTCGACGATGTCCATACCAATAACATGATCGTTCGGGCGCAAGCGAATGCCGCGCACACCGCGAGCCACACGACCCATCGGACGAGCATCTTTTTCATGGAAGCGAATCGCCTGACCGTGCTTGGTAGAGATAACCACTTCGTTATCACCAGAGGTCATACGGATCCATTTCAGTTCGTCACCAGCGTCCAAATTAATGGCAATCAAGCCGCTGCTGCGGACATTTTTATACTGTTCAAACGGCGTCTTCTTGACCACGCCACGGATCGTACACATGATCAGATTGGCCGCATTATCAGTCTTACTGACATTAATGACGCTGCTGACCGTCTCTTCGGGCTGCAATTGCAACAGATTAACCAGGGCCACACCCTTGGCGTTCAAAGAGGCAGCCGGGACTTCGTAGGTCTTGATGCGGAATACGCGACCCCTGTTAGTAAAGAACAATAGGAAATCGTGCGTGCTGGCGTTCACCACGTGTTCAATCACGTCTTCTTCGCGAGTCGCCATGCCGCGGCGACCCTTACCTCCGCGCCCCTGGCGCTTGTACTCAGCAATTGGACTGCGCTTGATATAGTTAGCAGCGGTCAATGTAACCACCACCTGCTCATCGGCAATCAAGTCTTCGTCACTCATCTTGCCGAGTTCGGAGGCTACCACCTTAGTGCGGCGTTCATCACCGTACTGTTTCTTGATTTCCAGCAATTCGTCTTTGATAATCTTGAGGATTTTCTTCTCGTCCGCCAAGATGCCTTCCAACTTGGCAATCAGCGCTTGTAACTCTTTAAGTTCATCTTCAATCTTCTGACGTTCTAGGCCAGCCAAAGTGCGTAATTGCATGGCCAAGATAGCTTTAGCTTGGATTTCGGTCAGCTTGAACTTCTTCATGAGGTTCTCTTGAGCCTCATCGGTAGTGTTGGAGCTGCGGATGGTACTAATCACTTCGTCGATGTGATCAAGGGCAATCTTCAAACCTTCCAAAACATGGGCCCGCTCTTTAGCTTTCTTGAGCTCAAATTCGGTGCGTCGCCGCACCACGCTCTGGCGGTGTTTGATGTGCTCGCTCAAGATATCTTGCAAACCAAGGACACGCGGCTGAATACCATCAATGAGCGCCATCATATTGAAGTGGAAGGTTGTCTGTAGCGGAGTTAGCTTGTACAGCTGGTTCAACAACTTCTTGGGGTAGGCATCACGCTTGAGGTCAATCACAATGCGTACTTCGCCACGAGCAGTTTCGTCACGCAGATCGCTAATACCGGTGATTTTCTTAGTGTTAGCCAGTTCAGCAATCTTTAGTAGCAAGCTTTCCTTGTTCAACGCATACGGGATTTCGGTGATAACAATCTGGTGACGACCCTTGGCGCCTTCTACAATTTCGGCTACACCACGGGTGACTACCCCACCGCGGCCAGTAGCGTAGGCAGAGCGAATTGATTCTTTGCCGTAAATGACGCCACCGGTCGGGAAATCTGGGCCATTAATGTACTCCAGTAAATCATCGAGGGTGGAATCTGGCTTATCGATCAGTTGAATTTCGGCATCCACCAGCTCCGACAAGTTGTGTGGCGGAATATTGGTGGCCATACCAACCGCAATACCTAGTTGTCCGTTCAACAACAAGTTTGGCAATTTAGCAGGGAGAACGGTGGGCTCTTGAAGGCGACCATCGTAGTTATCACGGAAGTCGACGGTCTCTTTGTCGATGTCTTCCAGCAACTCGTCAGCCAGACGCTGCATCTTGGCTTCGGTGTAACGCATGGCAGCTGGTGGATCGCCGTCCATTGAACCAAAGTTACCCTGACCATTAACTAGCATGTAGCGCATCGCCCAAGGCTGAGCCAAGCGCACCATGGAGTCATAAATAGCAGCATCACCGTGCGGGTGGTAATCACCCATCACAGCACCAACCACGTTAGCACTCTTACGGTGACGGGCGCTACTGCGCAGGCCATCACGGTTCATGGTATACAAAATGCGGCGGTGCACCGGCTTCAGACCATCTCGGACATCCGGCAGCGCGCGGTCAATAATCACACTCATGGAGTAGCGCAAATAGCTGTCTTCCATAACATTCTCAATGGTGCGCAGCTCAACACTGCGCGAGTGACCGCTATTTAGGACTTCCATCATGCTCTGTTGCTCAGCTGGTTGGTCTGAGGACTGTTCAGTCACAGATTCATCTTCCATCGGTAATTCTGGCTGCATCGGTTCGTCTGCCATCTTAAATGTCCAGATCTTTCACGAATTTAGCGTTGGCTTGAATGAAGCTTTTACGCAGTTCAACTTCGGTACCCATCAACTTATTAAAGATGGCATCAGCCTTTTCGGCGTCCTCCACCTTCACTTGCACCAGTACCCGCTTCTCGGGGTTCATGGTGGTCTCAAACAGCTGTTCAGCATCCATTTCACCCAAACCCTTGTAGCGCTTTTGTTCGGTGTACCCCGCTTGCTTGTAGCGCTCGGTAGCGCTATCAACTTTGAGGCCCTCTTTCTTACGCTGGGCAATCTCCTCGTCTAGGACACGGTCGAGGTCGGCTTCGTCATAAATGAAGGTGTTGGCTTTTTTGCCAGCCCGCACCAGTTCAAACAGTGGTGGTTTAGCCAAATACACATAGCCACCATCAATCACCGGCTTCATGAAACGGAAGAAGAAGGTCAGTAACAGCGTACTAATGTGGCTACCGTCAACATCGGCGTCGGTCATGATGATAATACGGTGATAACGCAGGCCGTTCACATCGAAGGATTCTTCAATACCCACGCCAAGGGCTTTAATGAGACTCACTAGCTCGTTGTTAGCCAGCATTTTGTCCAAGCGGGCCCGCTCGACGTTCAGCACCTTACCACGCAGCGGCAAGATAGCTTGGGTCTTAGAATCGCGACCAGTCTTGGCCGACCCACCGGCTGAGTCACCCTCTACCAGATAGATTTCAGAGTTTGAAGGATCTTTGCTCGAGCAATCGGCCAATTTACCTGGCATTGAAGCACCATCTAGAATACCTTTGCGCAAGATGTTATCGCGGGCGGCACGAGCGGCCTTACGAGCCCGAGCGGCCAGCAGCGCTTTGCCGACAATTTTACGCGCCACACCAGGGTGTTCTTCGAGATAATACGCGAAGTACTCGTTCATCACCTGCTCGACGTAACCGCGGGTCTCTGGGTTGCCCAGCTTACCCTTTGTCTGACCTTCGAACTGGGGATCAGGCAACTTAACCAAGATTACGCAGGTCAGACCTTCGCGGGTGTCTTCGCCAGACAGGTTCTCTTCTTTCTCTTTAAGCAAACCGTTCTTGCGAGCGTAATCGTTGATCACCCGTGTCAGCGCCGCGCGAAAACCAGTTAGGTGACTACCCCCTTCGGGGTTCGGCACGTTGTTGGCGAAGGCTTTGAGTGTTTCGGTAAAGGCATCGGTGTACTGCAGTGAGATCTCTACTTGCGTATCTTCCACCATCTTATCGACGTAAAAGATGTCGTCGTCAACAGGCTCTTTGCCAACATTGAGGTGTTTGACGTAGCTCTGGATACCACCCTCAAAGTAGAAACTGTAGCGCTCACCAGTTTTTTCATCGGTTAGGCTGGTGCGAATACCCTTGGTCAGGTAGGCTGCGTGACGCAAGCGATCGAGAATAATAT
>DASZUC010000030.1:0-33966 GCA_035547775.1 Saccharimonadales bacterium (SeqCode)
TTGCTGGTTGAGTGATGAGATCTGTTTTTGAAGTTCATAATTCGCCTGGATCGACTTCACACCACTCCAGCTAATCAGCAAGACGAGGATCACAAAAATCACCTGGCCCACAAAGCGAATATCGCTCAGTCGCTGGCCAAAATCTTGTAATTTTTGTTGGTAGTGTTTGATTTGCATGGAACCACTACCATTATATAACAATCGTCGAATAATAGATGGTGGGGGTGCTTGGACTTGAACCAAGGACCAATCAGTTATGAGCCGACTGCTCTAACCACTGAGCTACACCCCCGTCCGTAAAAGTATAACAGAGGTTAGTTGGCGTCGCGGCGCAAAAAGAGTACCGAGCTGACAATCAGACCAACCACCACATACGTCAGACTGACAGTGGCGGCGTGGGCAGTTGTAGTGTGATTGCCCAGACCTGTAGGATCGACGGTTGCCTGCAACATAGCAAACGGTAGGTAATTAGCCGTTGAAGCGAAGACATGCGCGATGATATTTTCACCGAGGAGCGGGATTAGCAAAAACGTTACAATACTGCCAACTTGGTTTCTGAGCAAGATGCCCAGTATAAACGAGTACATCGCATACCCCCAACCTACGAACGCGCAACGCCAGATCACCGTCCAGTACTCAAAGTGTTGTGGACTGATGTGACGCCCATGAAAATGCGCGCCCAGTATGGTACAAAGTGGCGAGAAGAATGATACAACCAGCCCCATAACAATCGCAAATACACTGACAGCAAGAAACTTCGCGCCCAACACTTTCAAGCGTCGGTTAGTGGTAGTCAGCGTATACATAATAGTGTTGTAGCGGTATTCATGGCCGACCAGCAGTATGCCCACGAACGAAAGTATTAGCCCGGCGAACTCGATCGCGTTGTATGATTCAGTCATCAGTGCCCCTGGAGATTTCAGCGCGCCGCTACTTGCCCGGAATCCGTCACCGTAGCCGGCGAATAGAGCCACGACCAACAACGAGACGATCATGAAAATGTAGGTCGAGCGAACAGTAAGAAGCTTACGAAATTCTGATTTAATGGTGGGCAGCATTACTTTTTCCTCCCCAGGCGCTTCTTTTGGGTGGTGGTCGTACCGACATATTCTTCAGACCCAGCAGTAATTTCCAAAAACGCTTCTTCCAAGGAAGCGCTATGAGTCGATAACTCCAGCACCGGCACGCCGGCCGTAAAGGCCAGTTTACCGATCTCGTCAGTGTTGCCAGTGTCAATTTTCAGACCAGCATCGAGTGTTTCAAATTTTAAGCCACGCTCTTTCAACAGTGTTTTAAGTTTGGCCAAGCCCTCGGTACGCACAAACACACCAGAGTGCGTGCTTTGCGCCAGCAAATCTTTCATTGAAGTGTCGGCAATCAATGTACCGCGGCCAATCACCACCACATCGTCAGCCATTAACTGCATCTCACTGAGTAGGTGCGAGGACACAAACACACCATTGCCTTCTGCAGCATAATCTTTCAGGAACTGGCGCAGCCAGGCCACACCTTCAGGGTCCAGGCCGTTGGCCGGCTCATCAAGCATTAAATATTTCGGTTTACCCAAAATGGCCGCAGCAATCCCGAGGCGCTGGCTCATGCCAAGACTAAACTTGCCCGGGCCTTTCTTGGCCACATCTTTGAGACCAACCATGTCAAGCACTTCATCGACTCGAGCCATCGGAATATTACCAGCTTCAGCCAGAATTTTCAGGTGTTGGCGTGAAGTACGAGTTGGGTGAAAAGCCTTGGCTTCCAACAACACGCCCACCATCTTGGAGGGTTCGGCCCAGCCATGGAGCGGCTTATCGTCAAATGTCGTGTTGCCGCCGCCATTATCCAAACCTAGCATGAGGCGCATCGTCGTCGATTTACCAGCACCATTTGGTCCCAAGAAGCCGGTAACTCTCCCGGGATGAACTTCAAATGATAAATCGCTGACCGCCTGTTTTTTGCGATACTTTTTACTCAGGTGTTGGGCTTTAATCATTGCCCTAATTATACACTGAGTAGGTCTAATAATTCACCAGTCGAATTGGCATTCATCAGCTGCTCACGTAGCTCTTTCGCTCCGTCAAAATCACTAATGTACACCTTGCAAAATTTATTGAGCGTTTTGATATTGCGCTCGCCCGCCCGCCAAGTATCTGCAAATAATTGCACCTGGCGTTCGTATAGGGCGATCCGCTCTTCACGACCAACTGTTGCCCAGGGGCTTTCGGTGGCAAAAACATACGGATCTTTAAAGATACCGCGGCCAATCATAATGCCATCCAGGCTGTGCTGAGCGGCCAACTCCTTAGCATGGGCATGATCAACCACATCACCATTACCAACCAGTAATGTATCTGGGGCAAGCTGGTCGCGCAGCCTGCGGACTTGCTCAATCACCTCCCAGTGCGCTGGCACTTTACTCATTTCTTTGCGCGTTCGACCATGAATAGTTAACATGTTAAGTTTATGACCGAGCAAGAACTCAAACCAGCTCATGTCAATTTCGTTAAAACCAATGCGCGTTTTAACGCTCAGGGGTAAACGACCGGCCAAACCTTCTCTGGTGGCAGTAATGATTTCCTCTGCCAGGTCGCGATTCTCTAGCTTAATAAGAGCTGAGCAGGCGCCGTTTTGTACTTCGCTTTTCGCTGGGCAGCCCATATTCAAATCAACACCTACAAAATTGTAACCATCCGGCAAACCAAGTTCTCGCGCTAAACTACCGTCGGCAATCTGCTCGGCTACTGCCCGAAAGTTCTCCGGTTTAAGTCCCCATAATTGGGCCACCAGTCTCGTTTCGCTAGCTGCAAACTTAAGTTTTTTTAATAATTTTGACCGCCCCGGACTTTGCAGCCCATCCACATTCACAAACTCTGTAAAAAATAGATCCGGCGCCGCACACTCGGCCACCACCTGACGAAAGACGGTATCGGTCACGTCATCCATTGGCGCCAGCACCAAAAATGGCTTGGGCAAATCAGCGTACACATTCATCGGGATCTATTGTAGGCTACGCCGCGTGTAAACCGTAGCGCTCGCGAATGTCGTTGGCCACTCGCTTGTCGGCACCTTCTGTGTGCGCCAGTATGTTGTCCCAGAAATTAGCGCGTACCGTTTGACGGGCTATGGTAGCTTGCAGCTCACGGCTGCGATACAACTCGCCGATAGTGGTGGCAGCATAGCGCTGGATTGCTTCATGGGCATCTTCTGATTGCTGACTGCCGGTATAAATATCTTCAACAGTCTTGTTTTTATCTGGGTCAGCTTGCTGGCCACGATCTTCTTTGGTCGATAAGGGATTAAAGCCGAGTTTATCTTTACCGTCACGACGGAAGGTTTCGTAGTCACAATCGCGCACCAGTGCAGCCAAGGCTGGGTGATCATCACCCACCGCTTCAGCTAAGCTCAACTTAGGGTTCAATCCAGCAGTAGCCTGCTCTAAAGCGCGCAACTGCGCGAGCTGGTCCAGAGCATTGCCTAAGTGATCACCCATTTCACGGACTACACTTTGACGGGCAATGTTGCCGGCGTGTCGAGCTTTGCTATCTGATAAGCCATCTTGACGAGCATATTTGTAGTTGTGGCGAGCAATTTCGTCCAGCATGTTGAGTACCCCATGCTCTTCCTCAATGTAGTTCAGGGCTCGGCGAGCCTGCTCTTCTTCTCTGTCGGTGGCCGGGTAAAATTGCAAGCGCTCATCCTGCTCGAAAATATTGAGCTTTTCCTGCTTAGTTAGCTTGGTTGGCGCAACTGGCTCTGGCTCTTCTGAGAACTCTGCTGCTAGTACTGGCTCAGCTTCATTAGCCGGTGTAGGAGCTACACGAGTCTGCGGACGTTGGTTGGCGGTGCGCTCAGCTTCCAAATGAGCAGCATGCTCTTCGGCCCGACCAAGATTGGTGTAAGTTACAGGGCCAAAGCCAGGCAAATAGTCGCCCGGGGTAATACTTTCATACTTGCCCGTGGCGCCCAGCACCGAGTGCTTACCAACTTGAGCGGCATGTCGACGCTGAGAAATTTCGGCTTGGCGGGCGGCTTCGCGTTCTTCGGCAGTTGGTTCCGGATCGGCGGTAGCTGGTTCATTAAACACGCCATCGGGAACTTCGGTAAAGCGGGCGGTGGCTTTATAACTATCGGGGTCGAAGGAGTTATTCCCTTCAAATGAGACATCCAATAAGGCTCCCTGGTCTTCAGAGACCGGGGTTGGAGTTTTAGGGATAGGAGCATTATTTGGTGGCATAGGTGTATTATATCACGCTTATGCAAAATTTACAAGAGTGCTTATGCTTATCACACGGACTGCTCGTCTCGGATGCAGTGCAAGGAAGAAACGAGTAGCGGAACGAGCCGTACTGTTAGGTACGGTGAGTGAGCAACGGAGCTTCTGGCACAGCAATGCGCCGAGACGAGCAGTCCTATTCCCAGCGGAAGACGCGGAAAGCAATGGCGTAAATTACCACCATCCAGATGGCCATAATGCCGAGTTGCGGACCAATATCAACTAAACTTTTGCCTTCGGTAATCAGTTGGCGAGCACCGTCAATTACCGGGCTCATGGGGATGTAGCTGGTAATGCCCTGCAGCCAGTCCGGCATCAGGAAACGTGGGAAGAAAATGCCAGAGAGGAACATCATAGGAAAGACAATAATGTTGCCAAGCGGCGCGGCTTGGCGCTCGTTTTTCGCCCAGCCACCGATACTCAAACCAATTCCCAAGATCATAGTGATGCTGAAAGCCAAGAAAAGAGCAATCTCGAAGTAGTTACCGGTGACATGGAGGCCAAAGACCTTGATAGCCGCC
The DNA here is from genome assembly GCA_035547775.1 of Saccharimonadales bacterium (SeqCode). Taxonomy (GTDB): domain Bacteria; phylum Patescibacteriota; class Saccharimonadia; order Saccharimonadales; family UBA4665; genus DASZUC01. The sequence goes on from DASZUC010000030.1 coordinate 4,792, forward strand.
AGGAACATCACCGCAATGGCAATCAGACCAGTGATAGCTTGGCTAATCATGGTGGAGAGGAAGTACTGCCACACCCGCAACGGGGTGGTGTGGAAACGGCGCAAAATACCCATTTTCTTTAGCTCTGGGAAAACATTCATGGGGCCAAAAATGCCAGCACCCAAGATTGAAAAGCCGAGTAAGCCGGAGAACGTGTAGTCAAAACTAGTCAGGCTTTTCTTTTTGGTTTCTTGACCAACAACGGTAAACGGCTGCTTAACGGTTACGAATTTCGCATTTAAGGCTCGGAACTGCGCCTGCAAAACTGAAATCAGTGCAGTGCCAGCTTGGTCGTTGGTTGGGCTGTAGTACACCATGACCTGACCAGTGGGATGCCCCTGTTGAACTGCCCCGAAATCGGCTGGCAGAACAATGGCACCATCAATTTGGCTTTTACTCATTTTGTCGTTAGCTTGCGCTAAATTGGTCACGCTGGTGCTGATATTGAACAGCTTGTTGTGCTTGGCTTGGCTCACAAACTGCTGGGCAAAAGTGCTGTGCGAATTGTTAATAAGTGCCACGTTGAAGGAGACGCCGCTACTACCGCCTTTACTAATGCCACCGAAGACGAATAGGAAGATCAGTGGGAAAAGGATACCGAAAAACAATGCCAACTTGTCACGGAAAAAGCGACGCGTGTTGAGACGGGCAAATACCCAGACAGTGAATAGCTTCTTTTTCATGAGCGCAACTCCTTACCGGTCAAATCCAAGAAAACATCTTCGAGGTTGGCCTGCTCAACATGCTGTTCTTTTTTGAAGCCTCGGCCAAGCAAGGCTTTAATGAGCTTTTTAGGCGTATCGAGAGCGATGATTTTACCATTGTCCATAACAGCAATGCGGTCACAGAGCACTTCAGCTTCATCCATATAGTGCGTTGTGAGGATCACGCTGATGCCGCGATCACGGACGTTTTCGATCATTTCCCAGAGGTTACGGCGAGCTTGTGGATCGAGACCAGTAGTTGGCTCATCGAGAAAGAAGACTTTGGGGCTGTGAACCAGCGCCGCCACAATGCTGAAGCGCTGCTTTTGGCCACCCGAGAGGTTTTCGACATAACTGTCGGCTTTATCGCCAAGGTGGACTTCATCGAGAAACTTTTGAGCGTCAACTTTTTCGCCGTAAGCGGCAGCAAACATTTGTAATAATTCGGTCAATTTAGACTTGTCTTGGAAGCCGGGCGTTTGGGGTTGCACGCCAATAATGCCGCGGATTTTGTAGGGATTGCTGGCTACGTCGATACCGTCGATAGTAGCGCTGCCGCCATCAATTTCGCGCAGAGTTTCGATCATTTCCAACGTAGTGGTTTTACCGGCGCCGTTAGGACCTAAGATGCCAAAGATTTCACCCTTCTTGACTTCGAACGAAACGCCATCAACGGCTACGTTATCGCCATAGACTTTGCGTAGATCTTTTACTTTAAGGATTGCGTCGGACATACCCGTCCACTATACAGGTGGATCCGCCAGCGTTTCAAGCCCCGAGACAAAAGAAAAGACCCGACCGAAGCCGGGTCTTGTGAATCACTGTAAAGGTGATTACTTACGCTTGACGGTCAAGAAACCGTTGCGTGGGTTTTCGTTAACGCTGAAGCCGGCCGGCAGGTCGGTTGCTTCTGGGCGTGAGTCCTTGCTGAAGTAGTAAATAGTCTGCTTTTTGCCGCCGCGCAGGGTCACTTCCTTTGAGTTAAGGTGGTAGGTGACGCCCTTTGAGTTAGTGTGCTGGTAAGCCATAAAAGCTCTCCCTCTTCTTACCGTTAGTAATGTACCCCTAACATACTCTGGTGGGTTTTCATTTGTCAACCCCGTTGTATCGATGACACGATTATGGACCACTGCCAGCTGTATCTAAAATTACGGCGTTCACACTGCCTGAACATCCCATTTTACGGTTGCGTGGACATGGGGGCTGTATTACACTAGGTCAGTAACCATAAAAAGTTTAATCAAGAGGTGGAAGATCTATGGATTTTTCTAACAGAAGTGTTCAGTCTGCCGCTCCGGCACCGACGCACACCCCCGCCGCTCCAAGCGCGCACAAAAGATCAAAACACGATGATGACGATGGCAAATGGTACAGCACTGCCAAGGTATTTTTTGGTGCCGCTGTGCTCGTCTTGCTGGTCGCTCTCGTAATCTTTATTGGTTTTGGTGGCAACAGCAATGCCGATAACGAGAACCAGTACGTATACACCAACAAACTCCAGGCCGTTTTCCTTAACACCGGTCAGGTTTACTTCGGTAACATTAAGTCGTTGAACAGCAATTACTTTGTGTTGACCAACATTTACTACTTGCAAACCAGCAGCTCTTCAAGCGCCAAGAGCAGTACCAGCGTGCAGTTGGTTAAGCTTGGTTGTGAGTTGCATGCCCCATATGACCGTATGGTCATTAACCGCGATCAAGTTACTTTCTGGGAGAACCTCCAGTCAGATGGTCAGGTTAGCAAAGCCGTTTCCACTTTTGCCAAGGACAACCCGGACGGCCAGAAGTGTAGCGATCAAAGTAGTAGCAGTAGCACCAACAGTGGTAGTACTGTCCAAAACGCTACGAACAAGCAACAGTAAGACCTACTTACTAGCTCGAAAACACCCTCAGCGCGAGGGTGTTTTCTTATGTAAACGTTTACGATTTACTTAGTCAGACGTCTGAGCAACCAACGAATAAGAGTCGTAATGACAAACAGTGCGGCACTCAGGATAGCCACGACCATGCTCCAGCCAGCTCGGTCTGGCGACCAGGTAGGTGAAGCAAAATCAAACATATAGAGAGCTTGGGGCACCTGGGGCAACTCGCTATCGTGGGTTTTGACGTATTGCTCAATGCACGGTACTCGGTAACGACCAGAAAAACCGACAGGTATTTCGGTTTGGCAGTAGTTCTGAGCGTCAGTATATAACCGCTTGTTATGAGCGGCCGCTTGAGCGCTTTCCTCATCAAAAAGGCGATCGTAGGTGTACTTAAGTTGGATTGGTGGATAGACAGAGTTTGGGCCGGCACTTAAGGAGGTATTCATGTGCGTCGTGACATAGGCTTGCAAGTGCTGGAGCGCACCACGTACGTCGGCATTGTTCTTGTCGGCGGCGTAGACGGCATCGCGCAAAGTGATCATGTGTTCGTTGTTAGCACGGAGAGCCAATACGCAAACCACGCTGCTAATAATCGCTACAATCAGGAAATACCATGGCTTCAGCCAGCGAAGTTTGGTCCAGCTGTGGTGCAAGTGATGTTTGTTCATAGCAGTGATTATAGCTCAGCTGGACGCTAACCGCCTCGCACGGTACCCTATAGGTATGCATATTTACTTTTCGGGGATTGGTGGCGCGGGGATTGGCCCACTGGCATTGGTGGCTCACCAAGCGGGCTTTGTAGTATCGGGTTCAGATAAACAAGACTCGCAGTATCTGCAATATTTGAAAAAACACGGCATTAAAGATATTCATGTTGGCCAGGATCGTAAAGGCATTGCAGCGGTGCATAATAAGCGGCCAATTGACTGGTTTGTGTACACATCGGCCCTACCGTTGGAGCAGCCCAAAGCACCGGAATTGAAGTTTTGCAAAGAGCAAAACATTCGCATTTCGAAACGTGATGAATTACTGAATCAAATTCTAACCGATAAGAAGTTGAAGTTGATTGCAGTAGCCGGCACGCATGGCAAAACCACCACAACTGCCCTGTTCGTGTGGCTATTTAAGCAGTTGGGGTTACCTGTCAGTTATCTGTTACCCGCCAAAACGAACTTTGCCGAAATGGGTGCGTATGATGCGAAAAGCGAGTATTTCATTTACGAGTGTGACGAATTTGATCGTAACTTTTTGGCGTATGAACCCTATTTGAGCGTTATTACTGGTGTAAGTTGGGATCATCATGAGATTTTCCCAACGCGTGAAGATTATCAGCAGGCATTTTTGGAATTTATCGGGCAGTCGCAGCGCCTAACGATCTGGCAGGAAGATGCCGATTACCTTGGCTTGGAGCCAGCGGGCAGCCACGCAGTGCTAGATAGCAGTGATCCACGCATTGAAACACTCGAGCTGGCTGGTCGCTACAACCGCTTGGATGCTTGGTTAACGATTACTTCGACCTTTGGCCTGACCGGCAAGCCTTCTGAGGAGATCTTGGCTGCAACGAATCGCTTCCCTGGTTTGAGTCGGCGCATGGAAGCGATCATTCCAAACTTATACAGCGATTACGCGCATACACCCGAAAAAATTCGTGGCGCAATGAGCGTGGCTACCGAAATGGCGGCTCGTAGCGGCCAAAAAGTAATCATTGTATATGAACCCCTGACTAACCGTCGCCAACACTACATGCTTGATGAGTATGGTGATTGTTTTGCTGGCGCTGAACATGTCTATTGGATTCCGAGCTACCTAGCCCGTGAAGACCCTAAACAGCGGATCATTCCCCCGGCTGAGCTAATCTCCCATCTCACGGATCCAAAGCTGGCTTCACCCCTAAAACGCGATGCGAAGTTGAAAAAGACGATTCAGAAGCACTTGGATGCGGGTGATATGGTGGTTGGTCTAGCTGGTGGTGGGGGCGATTCGCTCGACGATTGGTTGCGGAACGAGTTTGGTGCATGAAAAAGGTCTATTTCGCCTGTTCGATTCGGGGTGGGCGAGATGATGTTGATATTTACGGCGACTTAGTAGCGATCATCAAGAAGTATGCTGAAGTGCTGACAGAGATTTTTGCCGACAAAGCGCTGACGGTAGCTGGCATGAATAAGCCGGCTGGCGATATTTGGAGTAACGACATCCGCTGGATTGGCCAGGCTGACGCCATTATCGCTGAAGTCACAGGCCCGTCGTTGGGTGTGGGTTATGAAATCGCCAAGGCCGAGAAAATGGGCAAGCCAGTTCTCTGCTTGTTTCGCCCCGAGGGTGAGCGCAAACTCTCGGCTATGATTGCCGGTAGCCCGGGCGCCACGGTTTTTGAGTACACCGACATGGCGAGCGCCGAGCACGCCATTAGTACGTTTCTGGGCAACCTCGATTAACGATTGTCGCCAGAGCCCTTAATCACGTTGCGCTGCTGGCGATCGGCCAATTTGGCGATGTTTTTGCTGGCAATGTCGTCGAGATTAATCTCTAAGTATTCGGCCAGAACGGCAACATACCAGAGCACGTCACCGAGCTCTTTGCCCAGATCGGCTTTGTCTAGTTTGGCTTCGTCGGATTCTAGATCGCGTACCCACTTTTTAAATTTTTCAGCAATTTCACCGGCTTCGCCAACAAGGCCGAGTACTAGATGCATTAATTCATCTTTGGCGTCATGTGGGCGCGCCGTGCGCAAAGCTTTCTGCTGATATTCCTCAAAGGTCATAGTTTTATTGTAGCAAGTTACTCGTTCGGTTTGACATCTACGACACCGGGACGCAGGACTTCAATGGCATCGTCGACAATGCGAATAATGGTACTCGGCTGATGGTTTGATAGATCACCACCATCGATATAGGTGTCGACCTGATCGCCAAAATAAGCTCGCGCCTCGGTAACGTTGGCGGCCGTAGGCTCTCCGGGGTCATTGGCGCTCGTGGTAACGAGCGGACCAGTTTGCTGGAGTAGCTCGCGTAAATCAGCCGGTTCAGGCAAACGGACTGCGAGGCTCATTTGTCCACGGTGGAGATATTTGAGTACTGGATCGGCACATGGAATGACCACACTGACAGCCCCGGGCCAGAATTGTTCAACTGCCGTTAAGTAACGACGTTTGAGGCCCAGGCTTTCCAGCTGGTCGATGTTAGCGGCAATAATTGTGCCAGGCTTAGCGTCGCGCTTTTTGAGTTGATACAAACGCTCGACTGCTTCAGGATCGGCTGCTCGAGTAGCGAGGCCGTAGACGGTATCAGTTGGAATGACTACCACGGCCCCGGGTTGTTGCAATATCTGAGCTGCTTCCGCAAAATCTGTCATTCGACTATTGTAGCGGACTACTTGCTCTGGAGATAGGCGTAGACAGCCAGCGCCGCCAGGCCCAGGACGATAATCACAGTGGCAACAATGGCAGCCGTTACACTGCCGTCACTGGTTTTTTGCTTGACCGGTTTCGGGGCTTTATCCTTTTTGGATTTGTCGTCAGAAGCTTTGGTGTCAGTTTTTTCATCTGCTTTGTCGGTTGGAGCTGGAGCAACCACATCCATCACGGCACCGTTGTTGGGCGCAGGTTTTGGAGCTTCGGCTGGTGTTGGGGCTGGTACGACTGACTCAGGGGCAGCTGGGGGGGCGTCTGGTTTTTGATCATCCATATCGCACTCATTGTATCATTACTGCTTGTGCTTTATTGAAGGCAGCATGCTTCTTGTCACCCTGAACCTAATGAAGAATCCCTGCGGTACTTGGGGCATGGATTCTTCATTACACTCAGAATGGCAGACTAGAGTTCAAGCTTGTCGTGACTCTGGTGGATCATACCTTCACTTAATAAGTCTTCAATCACTGTCCTCAGGCGATTGTCTACAATGTTCTTGGCTAATTCATCGACAGTTTGTGAGCTGACGGCCAATTGTCGCAAAACTTCCCCACGAATCTGTCTTTTGGAGCCTTCAAACTTAGATTGTTTGGCGTAGTGCTTGCTCTGCTGATTGAGATTTCCGACCGTTTGTTTCAAGAACGCACCATAATCCATCAGCGCCCAATACCATTCACGCGGATGTTCAATATCCAGAGTGGTTGCCACGATTTCCAGCACAGACTTGTCGGTAACATCTATTTGATCGTTGAAAAAATGGTGAATGAACACGGTGCGAATGTTGGTTTCAATAAACACTACTGGCTGGTTGAAACTGTAGGCCAAGACCGCGCCAGCAGTGTTTGGACCGATCCCTGGTAGTTGAACAAGTGCTGCGATGTCGGTCGGAAAAGAATCACTGAGTTGTTGCGCCGCTTGCCATAAATACTTGGCGCGCCGATTGTAACCCAAACCACTCCAGGCTCGAAGCACATCGCCAAGTGGTGTGGCAGCGAGACTAGTTGCAGTTGGGAACAATGTTAAAAACTGCTCGTATTTTGGTATGGCACGAGCGACTTGCGTTTGTTGCAGCATTATCTCGCTAACCAAAATTTTGTAAGGATCGAACCGGCCGTTTGCTCCCGGCCGTCTCCAGGGCAGATTGTGGCGACCGTGACCGTGATAAAAATCCCAGACTGTGTCCTGAAAACTTACAATGTCTAGGCTCATCTTGATTGGCCTGGACGTTGACGAGGGCGACCGGTCTTTCCACCCACAATATCCAACAAAAATTCTTTGCGTGGTCGCCAGGTACGTTCGTACCTACTGTAGCGAGCCACCGCACGAAGATGCTTATCATTCGTTTTATAAATTAATCGTGTCCAAATTGAACCAGGCTCCGCTAGTCTTATTGCACCAACAATTGCCAGCAGCGGCACAAAGACTCCAAAAGATGCTAAGTATAATTTACCCTTTAAGGCTGCCGTCAGAACAAATGCCATATTGATAAGCTGGGCGATCGTTAATAACATTCGGGGAAGATCAGCTGAACGACCAAAAGGAGCTGTGTGGAGCAAGAAAAGCAGACCAAAAATTGCACCGATAATAACCGCGTCGACAGATTTTCGGCCCTCCTTCTCCCAGTAAACGTCTTCCAAGTGTACCGCGAGTGCAAACTCATCAAGGACAAGGGCTGCTCCACCACCAAATAAGCCAGCCAAGGTCAGTTTGAGCCAGCCAGCCTTTGGCAAAAGCGCAAACTCTAAAGCTGCTGCAAAGAATGCAATAACCAAACCGAATACTAAATGATGCGTATGGACACCATTGATAGAGGTACTGCGCCAACCACGAATTCGCGCTAAGCGAGTATAAACTCGGGTGAATATAAACGTCACGACAAACGAAAGCAGCATAACGAAAGCCGTAGCCCGGCCTGCGTTATAGCTGTTGCTGGTATAGCCCGACAAAAGCGGTAGAATATTCACGTTACTCTAGATTATACAGCTTAACTACAGGCCGCCGTAGCCGTAACCATAGCCTGCAAAGTTCTGATTGGGTTTGTAATAATCACCAACTTTAATTGGTGTTTTGGCTGTTTTACTGGCAGACATAATATATAATTCGCTGCTGTTTTTGGTCAGCAAGACATACTGGTCGGTGTACCAGCCGTACGGCGAATAGCTCCCGTCACTAGGCAGGTTTTGGGCGTTCGTAGCCTGTGGGTCACCAACAAATAGACTATTTTTGCCATCACGGAGTTCGCTCCAAAACGTCAAATTACTGGAAGGCGACACTAGATAAGTTGGTGCACTTTGGTAAAACGTCGACTGATCAATACCGCTAACTTTTTGAGCCGTTTGGTCGGCACCATTAAAACTGTAGTAGCTCGTTTGGTTGGTGCTACTATTGTAAACCGCATAATTAACCAGCTGCGGCTTAGTCAGCGCCGCTTGAATGTAACCAGTATCGGCCGCCGAGATGTGTTGGTAATCGGTCTTGGCTTGTCCGTTGGCCTGTACACCACGAATGGTGTCACTGAGCTTAGTTAAATCATAGGTGCCGCCGTTTTGAGTGTATCCATACCACTCAGTGGTATAAGTAACCATCCCATTTAAGATGTAAAAGTTACCAAAGCTTTGGGCTGCGTAGGCTTGGCTACTACCACTAATCGTTGAAGCATCAAGCTGGTTCAACTGGCCAGTTTCGGCATTGTAACTTTTAACGAGCTCGTGCCCAGCCTGACTTTGCGGCACAGCATTACTCACCAAATCATAGAGAAAATAGTGGCCAGACCAGCCCAGTGAAGTAATGGTGGCATCGCTACTATCGAATTCCGTCACTTTATTGGTCGCAATATTAATCAAGTACAAAGCCGGCCGATGACTACGCTGCGCTTCGAGCACTAAATACTGCCAATCACGCGAAGCTAGGAGTGTGGTGCTGTAGGGATCTTCTTTGCCAGTGCCGGCCAACACCGTTTGTCGATCGCTGCCATCCAAATTCGTTTTGACCACATCAATCTTGCCACTAGCATTCGATAAAAAGTAGAGCTTGCCTGCTGGGGTGAGCTTGAATACATTCGGCTGAGCCTGCACGGTTTTAGTCGCCACCGCGAGTGTTACTTTAGTTTGATTAAAACCTGGAGCTGTCACTACCGCCGAGTCGCTCACAGCATCAGCTGGCAATACCACAGTGGATTGACCTTGTTGATTAGTCTTAGCAGAGGTATTGAGGACATCGATAACCGCGTCGGCTAGTGGTTCACCGCTAATACTATTGACCACCTGAAATGAGACCTGTCGGCCAGTAGCCACCAAACTTAGTTGTTCTGGAGCCGGCTGGTGAAAACCAACCGTTATGTGATGGCTGGTTTGCTGGTAATACTGCTTGAGCACAGTGAGCTGTCCGCTGCCCACAGGTACTTGAAAACGGGCCACACCATTAGCATTGGTGAGCGCTCCGTGTCCATTAAAATCCACAATAGCATTGCTAACAGGCGTTTGTGTTTTGCTATCCAACACCGTAACAGTGAGCTGCTCGTGCACAACCAATCCCGCCAATCGATACCGGGTCCACGGCACGGCGGCCAAAATAATTATGAGTAGCCCAATAATTAACCAAGTCTTGCGGCTCTGCAGGAGGTGTTGCAGACGTGATTGCTGGCGAGGTGAGTTCACGCTCGCAGCACGTCGGGTACGAGCATCTTGAGCAGCCAGCACTTCATCGCTTTCGTGGGCCATAATATCGTCAATGGCGGCATCGGTTTTGGCATCTTCAACCACGGGATTCTCCGGTGCCGGATCCATTACCGCTTCAGGACTATTTGATTCTTCCGAGGATGCTTCGCTGACTGACGTCTCGGCTGCCGGTTCAGCGCTTGGTTCAGACCCAGCCTCTACTGCATTACCTGTTAATTCCGGTGCGGTCGACACGGGCTTGGAGCGACCAGCAAAAATATCGAGCGGCTGATCGGTGTCTGAAGTTTGAACGTCTTTGGCGCTGGCTTTGGGAGCCAGTGCAGCTGGTTTGTCGGGTACGGTCGGATCCATCATGGCGTCAACCTTATGCTCCAAGGCTGCTTCGGCGGATTCTTCTGGTGTCTTTGATGTGACCATACGCTTTATGCTTAGTCTAACAGAGTTTGAGGTGGCAATACATGGTCGCTTCTAGCCCAAGTGGCGTAACAAACTAAACACAATCGCATTGAGCCGCTTGCGCGGCCGCGCATAGATGGACATGAGTGAGGCTCCCGTTTTGGCTTATTTTTTAGAAAATAAGTATGAAAACTATGGGCCTTATTTTGCCTGCCGGAGTCTGTCTCTGTCAAGGTGATTCTACCTCATATTCTCTGTTGTGCTATTGACAATTGCTCATCGGAAGCGTAGAACGAGAGTAGGATCGAACATAAACATGACAGCCGACCCCAGCTTTAGTTCAGAGTTACCTGCACCCTCACCTGTACCAGCAGAAGTGCGTTACTTGCCTGGCTTCAACCCTCGGGATATGGCAGTGAAACTGAGCATGGAGTTGGGTGTGGCCCGACGCGAAGTCGGTCGCATGCGGGCGACAGGTGAAACCTATGACCTGCCCTCGTTTGAAGCTCATGTTCGTCGAACTATTGTCAGCCCTTTGCACGCTATTGAAATGGCTGCTGGTTTAGCGCTAACCGATACGACTGATTTTGACGTGGTGATGCCCCGTAACCCCTTAGATGATGCACTGATTGATACTTCCACGCCTGAACTCTGGGTATAATGGCCACATGAGTAAAGCAAGCGGGTTGCAGGCGGCAGCTGATCACTTGAGCCAGCATGATCCGGTACTGGCACCGATTATTGAACGAGCTGGCTTGGCGAAATTGCAGCCGCATCATAATTATTACCAGGCTCTGTGTGATTCAATCATCAGTCAACAGCTGAGTGTCAAAGCAGCAGCAACCATTGAGCGGCGTTTCAAAGTGTTGTTTGGTCTTGAGGATTTTCCGCCACCGGAAGCCATACTTAGCAAGTCAATTGAAGAGCTGCGGACAGCTGGCTTGAGCCAGGCGAAAGCAAATTACATTCGTGACCTGGCTGAACACGTCGTTAGTGGACGGCTGAGATTTGACCATTTGGACTCACTCACGAACGACGAAGTCGTGGCCGAGTTAACGGATGTGAAAGGCATTGGCGAGTGGACTGCTCACATGTTTTTGATGTTTTGTATGGGCCGTTTGGACATTTTGCCAGTCGGCGATTTAGGTATTAGGAACGGTGTGCGCAACTTGTATGGCTTAACCGATGCTGCAACTCCAGATCAGATCCACGAGATTGCTGCAAAGAATTCTTGGCACCCCTATGAGTCTGTGGCCAGCTGGTACATCTGGCACTCGCTCGACAATAAGCCAGCAATCTAGTCTGTCATCCTGAACTTGATTCAGGACCTATGCGAACATTAAGATTGTGGTCGTTACTGCTCTTATGGGTCCTGAAATACGGACTTCGTCCTATTCAGGATGACAAGAGTGGTACAGAGTCTACTTTTGTGCTTAAATAATGCCGACGTGGCCGTCACCACGGAGCACTTTAATAACTAGAAGTTTTTGCGAAGGCAAATAGCTGGCTATGGGTGGTCATTTTATCGCGACAAGACGTACATCACTGTACGTCGCGAAGCGGAAAGTGAGCAGACGAGACAGATCTTTGCCTGTAGCTACTTATAGTTGTTAATGTGCTCCGCAGATCAGCCCGTGCGCTGCCGTTCGGCGAATGACACGGCGTGACACAGAGGCCACCTCGAACGGGTTTTAACAACCTAAACGAGGAGAACCCGCAATGGTAGATCACCAAGGCAAGAGCCTCCAAGACCTCAAAGATCCCAACCACGGTTGGAATTACGAGGATCACATGAAGCATTGGCGTTCATGGGGCTCATGGTTCAGCTGGGGTAGCCCAGTCGGACTCGGATTGTTCTTTATAGCAATCTGTTTCTGTATCTGGTTACTCGGCAAAACTTTCGGCTGGAACTAAAGCTAGCCGAAACAAAACAGCCCATCACTCGGTGGGCTGTTTTTTTATATCCCAGGGTTCTCGCCCAAGGCTATATAGACTTCTGCACCGCGCCCAACCCCATCGTGCAGAGCATTCCACAGCGCATCAACACCAGCCACATATTGATAGGCCGTAGCGAAGCTGGCCCGTTCTTCAGTTGTTAGTGGCGTTGCTGCGATAGATTCATAGCCTTCAAACAGCGTATCAACAAGTTGCTGAGGGTCCAGTTCTGTCTCGCGCCTAGCCGATAGGTATGTCCGTGCCAAATCAAGAATGCGGTAGGTGTATTCGGCCGTTTCAAGGTCAAAAACTGCAGTCACTTGATCACCCTCAGCAAAGACATTGCCTAGCCATAGATCACCATGAATCAAGCATTTTGGCATATCCAGACCAAAAAATTCTTTGTACTTAGCGATTAACGGGGCTAGTCGTGGCTTTAGCTCGCCATCGTATGCGGCCATGTCGTCTTCGGCATTCCGCGGATCAAGCCACTGCATTTTACTTGGCGGTACGTCAGAATTGCTTAGGCAGCTGTGTATTTTAGCCAATGTTTCGCCGAAACTTCTAACAAGTCTAAGGGGCATTGATTTTGGTGTCTCACCATCAATATGTTTGCTGATAGTGAAGCGATGCTCATCATACTCGCCTACATAACTACCACTACGAAATTTGAGATATTGAGGTGTGCTGATGCCGGCAGCAGCTAGCTTGGCTTGCAAGTCAGCCTCATGCTGCACAGTCTCTACGAGCTGCTGTTTGAGGATTCGCATCACATAGCGCTGACCGTCTGCCGCCTTTAGGTTGTAGGCATCATTAGCAAAGGCCGAACCATTGCGGCGTGATTCGATCAGCTGCTCATCGGCATATTCGTGAAAAAAATCGTTGAGTTGTTGAATGTCCATTACGGTGCGAGGCGGTTGATGTCGCGGGGGAAGAGGGTGGCTTCTTTGACGTTGCCTAGCCCGATGGTTTTTTCGACCAGACGATCGATGCCAAAGCCACAGCCGCCATGTTGTGGCAGACCGTATTTGAACGCCTGCAAGTAGTGTTTGAAGCCTTCGTGACTGACATCCAGACCAGCTTTGGTCATCTGTTCAATCATCTTCTCGTAGTTGTTTTCACGCAGTGGTACGGTAGCAATTTCGAGGCCGCGGAAGAGTAAATCTGACCACATGGTGACGCCTTTTTCGGCATCGACTTTGTGATAGAACTTGGCGGCTTCAATTGGGAACTCGGTCGCATACACCAAATCGCTGCCCAGCTCTTTACGAGCGTAGTCACAAATCCAGCGTTCTTCGTCAGGGATTAAATCTTTCTCTTTAGTCGTATCTTGACCGTTGGCCTTGCTGTACATTTCGTGAATCTGAGCCACGGTAAAGCGCGGCACTTTGCCATCTTCTGGCAGCTTCAATTCTGGAGCGTTCAGGCTCTTCAAGTCGTCAGCATGTTTTTCGTAGACCTGCCTGAGGGCGTACTGCGTCATGTCGCCCACCATGTCCATGACTTCGTCGTGACTAGTCACAAAACCCATTTCGATGTCGAGCATGGTTAGCTCGGTGAGGTGTCGACTGGTAGCGCTTGGTTCAGCACGATAGCTGTGACCAATTTCGTACACGCGCTCGTAGGCCCCGACCATGATCTGCTTGAAGAATTGTGGACTCTGAGCCAAGGTTGCCGTTTTGCCAAAATAATCGAGCTTGAAAACTTCCGCACCACCTTCCGTTGGCTCAGCCAAAAACTTTGGGGTGTCGATTTCGACAAATTCGTGCTGGTCAAGAAACTCGCGGATAGCCCGAGTCAGACTGCCCCGAATCTTAAAAATCTTTTGCTCTTGCAAGTTGCGAATGTTCAGCACACGATATTCAAATAAGGTATCAAGATTATCGGCTTTGTGCTGGATAGGTTTGTCGATTTCGATTGGCGGTTCGGCTTCCACGGGCACCAAAACAGTAAGCTTGGCGTCTTTTAATTCAGCACCGCCTGGCGCGCGTGGCTCTTCGTGCGCCACACCATCCACTGCCAGCACCGTGCCAATTTGTAGACCACGCAGTTTTTCAACTTCGTCCTTGTCTTGTAAAACAACTTGGGTCAAACCGCGGCGATCGCGCACGTTAATAAATGTCAGACCGCCCAGCAGGCGCTTTTTGTGCAACCAACCTTCAATATGGACTTCCTGGCCCACATGGTCTTTAACTTCGTTACTTAAAATTCTCATCAGATTATCTCCATTTAGGTTATCGGACGCCTAAGTGTGGGCCATTATGGAAACTGCCGGCTAGCAGTTGCCACCGACCCGAGAATTCATATTGGCGTTGATCCGATGAGTGTTCATCGGTGTTATTCTATCACCTCTGAGGCTAGTTGACTATCAGTCGGCGCAGCTCGGCCACTTTCAAAAATACTAGCAGGATCGAAAGGATGAGGATCGGATCGTAAGACTAGCCGCAAAGTTATCTCTTCTTGGTAGCGATCTGGATTATTCAAGAGGTCCTCTACAAAACGCAGCTCGGCCATCATTTCGCCAAATGATTTACGCTTTTTGAAGGCATCGTGAGTTGGAGCACGGTCAAACATTAATCATCCTCCAGTTCAATGCTGTCAAAATGCTCGTCGTCTAATGGAGTCATATCTTTTTTGGGCTTGGTGGGTGCTTTGGGCTCCACAGCTTCTTCGACTTCAGCAATCTCTTCGGGTGGCGCCGCTTCATCATCGAGCGGGATCTCATCGGGCTCTTCGATCTTTGACTCTACTTCTGACTCAGCAGTTTCGGATTCCTCGATAGGTTTTGATTCAACTTCGGGCTGTGGCTCCGGTTCGGGTTCTGGTTTGGGCTCGTGACGAGCGGCCACGGCTTGGCGATCAGCATACTGCTCAAACTCTTCGCCCGGCATATGACCAAGCAAATGCTCAACAATGGTTTGAATCGTAATAATTCCCAGGTATTCATCGTGATCGTTAACCACCACAAACACCGGCTGATTGGTGACGTAAAAGGCGTGCAACGCTTCACTTAAGTTATCGCGCTCATGAAGAAAGTACACTTCATTATCCATATGATCGCGCACATGGCCGCTGCTTTTAATGCCAAGTTGGTTGACAGCCAGGCTGCCAACAATATCGTTTTTGGTGTTGCCGGTAACCAAAACGAACGTCGCCTCACCCTTGTGCAGTTCATCAATCAAAATTGGACCTACCACAGTATCAGCAGCCACGGTCTTGATTTGTTTGCGCGGTATTAACAGATCAGCTACCGTATGATCACTAAACTTCAGGGCCCGCTGGGCGATAGCTATTTCTTCACTCGTGATCCGACTATCTGACTGCGTCGTCTGCCGCTCCAATAAGCCAAGTAAATCACCGCGCTCAAACAAGCCAGTGTGTGTTTGGTGTCGCTGTACGACCAGATCGTGGGCTCGGCCAAAAGATGGATGCAGATAATTCAGCAACCAGGCAACGGCCGGCGTCACTGCCAGTGTCAGCTGCATACCAAAGCGACTGGGGCGACCATTTGGCAACCAGACAAACAGTAAGCCTAGCAAGATTAGAATGAGAATTAAGCTCCAGCCTACTGAAGTAACACGGGCCAACAATACAAAGCCAGACGCAGCCAACAAGCCAATCACTACCCACAATAAAACCCGCAAACTGCCACCGTAGGCCACCGCTCGGTACAGTTGCCGCGCCCGCTTATCACCTTGTTTGGCACGACGTTGCCACTCGTGCCGCGGTAGCTGAAAATAGGTTTTTCGAATGATCACCGCCAGGCCAGCGAAGAAAAGTAAAATGGCAGCACCAATAAAGTCGTTCATATTTGATTTAAGCTTATAATCATCGCGCTCGTTTGAAAAGCGCCTGCAGGTTCATGTTGTATACTTGAGATACATAAAAGGAGTTCTGGCAACATGTCCAAGCAATTTTGGGGAGTGATCCTAGCAATCGTCCTGGTCTTTACTGGTGTTATTGTCGCGAGCGGCAACAAAAACGGTGGTACCGGTAGCAATGCCAAGGCCACATCACACATTGAAGGTCAAAGCAAAGACAACATTACCCTGGTGGAGTATGGTGATTATGAATGTCCTTACTGCGGTGATTACTACCCCACCGTTAAACAAGTTGCTGCGGAATACGCCACTAAAATCCAATTCCAGTTCCGTAACTACCCGCTCGTGAACCTGCACCAAAACGCCTTTGCTGGCGCTCGAGCCGCTGAAGCTGCCGCTCTACAAGGCAAATTCTGGCAAATGCACGACCTGCTCTACGATCAGAACCAAGCCTACTACGCCAGTGGCCAAACGCTGGCCAACTGGGTGGGCTCAAATGACCCTGAAAGTTATTTCATTCAAGACGCTCGACAGTTAGGCTTGAATGTTGGTCAGTTTCAGACTGATTACGCTTCAGACAAGGTCAATAACGCAATTAACGCTGATTTAGCGGCTGGCAATAAGGTCAACGTGCAAGGCACCCCAACCTTCTTCCTCTACGTGAACGGCAAGAAACAACTGCTTTCCGTGGGCAACACCAAAGCTGCTTTTGAGCAGATCATCAATGCTGCCATTGCCAAGCAAGCTGGTAAAACTACTACCGCGCCAACCAGCGCTGGTACCACCGAACAAACCAAAAAGTAGATCTCAGTTCTTAGATCTTAGTAATAAAGGAACTGGCGCCAACTCGGGCGACTAATATGCACCGGCACGGTTTCGGCCGGACTTTCCACGACTTTTATTTTGACGGACACGCACACCTCACTTCACGCCGACCAAATACACTCCCATCTGTATGGGTGATCGGTTTTGTTTAACTTTTTGTCTCTCCTGGCCCGCTCGCAACGAGTCATTGAAGTGGTTCTAGTGTAACGAAAGAAGTCTTTGCCGTCAATGCTTACGCTTAAGCCAGCGACACATACAACCAGTGGTGTTGACTGTAGTGTTTAACGCTTGTGAGTAGCCCTCGGGCAGCTTGGTGCTGACGCAGAGCTGCGCGGATGGCGGTTGATGAAATCGCCGGGGCATGACTATCAAGAATGAGTGTTCGGGGAATGACTGGCCAGTGAGCCATAATATCGGCTCGCGATTGCTGCTGATCGGCATGGCAACGGCCAATAACTACTTCGCCAGCGGCCAACAATCGATCAGCGTAGGGCCAGCGGTCAAGATACATGGCCACATCGCTACCCATCAAAAATACTAGTTGAGCCTCGGGAAAACGGCGCTGCAAACGCGGCAAAGTGGCTCGGACGCTCAAATGTCGTTCGGGCAATTCTAAGACACTGAATTGCCGATGCGGCTTTAAGGCGCGCTTGAGCATGGCTACCCGATGCCCAAAGTGCTCACTACCGACTTTGCGCCGCGGCAGGCGCTCTGGCAAAAAATACACTCGGTCCAATTCGGCTGCTTGGACAGCTTGCAGTGCAAAAGCAATATGCCCAGCATGTACTGGGTCAAACGTACCAGCGTAAATGCCGACCCTTAGCTGCTTAACAGTACGGCTCATTCGGCAGGTGCTCCATCGCAACAGCGAGTTTGATAGTGGCATTGCGGACAAGCAAAATGTCCATGTACCGGCTCGATTGGATAAAAACCACAAGCGTCACAGAACAAGTAGGGCGACTTCTCCGCCACCATTTCGGCGTACGGATCATAGTCTTCGGCTACATTTTGGTTGGTGTCCATACTAATATTTTACGGTTTTACCACAAGCTGCGCAGCCCTTTTTGGCTTGCTTGAGGTCAAAATACACGTCCTTGGCACCACACTTACACTTACCGCCACCGAATTTAAGCGTATCTTTAGGATTGAAGCCGAGTTTTTTCGCATCATTGGCAGCGCTGCCACTGGACCGCACATCTACTAAGTCGCAGCTGCCTGCCCCGCAGAAACCACCACCAGGCGCTTCATCGCTAACTTTCTGGAATAAGTCATAGGCTTCCTGCTCACGGCCTTCGGCATAGAGCTGGGAGACATGGCGCATACCTTCGGCAGTTTGTTTGTCGAAGGCCTGCTCGGCAATTGTGATGTCGTCTTGGGCCAAGCGCAGCAACATTTGCTTCACAAATTCTTCAACCTCGCGTACGGCTTGGCGTGGATTAGTTTTATTCTCAGACAACATCAGTACAAAATCTGCCACCATAGTGGAATGAGCCTTCAATTGCTCTTGGCGCAGGGCTGCCTCTTCCCGAATTGCGTCGTAATTCTTGGGGTGATCAGCAGACACGACCGAACCTTTAAAGAGATTAACCCCTCGAAGTTCGCTACCAACTTCATCTAAATGTTTCACGAACTCAATCAAGTCATCATTGGCGAGCATTTGCGTGCCCAGCAAGTCAGTTCTGTCTTTGCTGCTTACATCCAAATTACGGCGGCGCAAAGCTTCTTGGATAACTTCATGGCTTAAATACACACCGGGTAAGGCAATCTGCTCGTCAAAACGACCTTCGCTCTCCGGGTCATAAATAAAGTCATAGATCATAACTTTTTCAATTTCTGGTACGAAACCGTTGTAGCCCTGGTGCTTGCGACCAGCTGCGAAGTCTTGTTCGTAAGCCTTAATGGCTTGGGCTGCACATTCGGAAATATTACGAATCCGTGTACCTTCCACTGCTACGCCCCCCAGTTTGCGCACGAGGTGCGGTGTGGCCTGCGCTACTCGCTCATGCACGCGTAAGGTTTCAAATTCGGGGTGCTCTTGTGGGGTGAGGGCGTTATGCGTCATTTGACCGATGTAAAACCCATGCGAGAAGAAGTCTTCGGTTTCTGGATCAAAACCTCGATAGACACGAGGAAAGTACTCGTCAGTCAACTTGCGGAGCCACTCAGTTGTTAGGCGGTGACAGCTCAGCCATAGGCCATCATATCTTTCGCGGGCCTCAGGGCTATGCTCACCAAATTCGGCACGAGCGGCCCACACTGCATCGGCATCACTTAAGGCATCAACTGGTAATGGAACGTACTCACCCTGCTGCTTACGGCGGCGATTGGCCTCAATTGTTGCCTGCGCCTCCGTCCGAACTTCATCGCGAGCAGCTGCGACTTCTGGCAGTGTGTCGACATCGATATATGTAATTGCTTCGGCTGCTGCGGCCATAAAAAATACCCTCTTCTCGAGAGGGCTTGAAGACCAAGCTTTGCTCCTGCTCGAGAGACTAAAAAAGCTGTATCGGACTTATCGCTTATCAACGCGAATCACCGTTGCGGCACAGTGCGAGAGTGTCACTCGCTTCCAGCTCGTTGTTTGTTAATGCCCCTTAGTGCCTAGTAGTGTAGCACTCGACCAACACACTAGATATAGTATTAATTACTTCGTTGTCAGTTCATCTTAAAACTGCGCAAGGCGTTGTAAAACAGCGTGTAGTCAGGGTTCAGCTGATAATCGGTATAGGTGAAGAAGAAGCGGTGCTTGGTGCCGTCGTTACTACGCATAATCACCGTGTTAACCCCGTCAGCTGAGCTCGTGCCGATCACATCACGCTCGGTATTATTGGCATCACAGAGGAAAGATACGCCTTGCCACTTAGCCAAGAAACCGGTGGCATTATAGGTGCCTACACCCGTGCGCGTATAGTTCTGACAGTCATCCGAGGCCGGTTCATCGACCGTCAGGTGGTTATCTTCACTCTCTACTACCAGCATGCGGTTGACCGCAAAGTTGACTGGAATCGTATCTTGGTAGATCTCAATAACCTGCCCATCGCTGCCATTGGTACTCGTTTTCCAAGTAAAGCTCGTATAGGTGTGGGGCGGTCGTGGCGCCAATTTCCAGCCCGTAGGAATATCAATGCTAAAAACCCCTTCGTCATAGTGTTTGGTATGCGTAGCAAACGTAACTTTCGTGGTAATAGCTTTACTTTGATGAATCACCGTATCGGGCTTAATGTGGTGCAGGATCCAAATAATCAGCACCACCATCGCGGTTATAAAAGCTAGCAAGAACAACCAAAGAAGTTTACGGCGCCGGGGATGTTTTTTGCGGCGATGATCGACCTGATACATATTATTCAGCCGGGCTAGTTTGTCGCTGCTTGAGGGTGGTAAGCCGTGGAATAAAGCTTTGGGCTGCGCCTTCCAAGCCCAAGACTTTTAGGGCGCCGATTAAAACGTAGAGCTGATCCAGACTGCTCTCGGCGAGTTCTGCACCTGCGTTTTCTAGCTGCTGAAAGGCATGTTCAACTTTTTCGACCAGCCATCTTTCCTCCCCTGGCGCAATCTGATTGCTGGTGATTTTGGTTGGCTCCGAGGCGGCAACCACTTCCAACGAGCGAGCCGAATGGTCACGCTTGCGCAAGTGCCCACGCTTGATAAGGTTGTCAACATGCAGCGCCACCGTGGCTACTGATGTGTAATTCAAGCCGGCCATAATTTCACGGTAGCTAGGGCTGTAGCCATGCTCAGTAATGAAGTGTTCGATGTAGGTGAGCAGTTCTTTTTGCTTTTTGGTGGGGCGGATCGAGCCTGTTTGCTTTTCGTTCATGTCCTCACAATTATGGCATCGACTGCTTCTAAGCTCAAGTGTTTTGGTACGGATAGGCCGCGACCTTCCCACCATTCGCCAAATTCTTCGCCATGCACCCAGTGCCCTGGCGTGGCCAAGGTCTCGTACATGGTGTCGCGTACGCGTTGATCACTTATATATATGCCATCGCCGTTATTCTGGCGAGGCTCAATTTCCACTTTCCAAGCTCTGTTCAACTCTTTCTTTACAATCGGAGCAGTCACGACTTCGTGACGAGCTACTAAGATCTCAGTGCGAGACGCCAGCAGACCGGCGTACTTAATGGCTCGATCACGGTGTGGACGACGAGCAGATCGATCACAAAACTCAACAAATTTTTCAAGATCAGGAATATTCATACTGAACCTCTTAAAGATACGCTTATTATTAGTCCAACCTGAGCACTATTGCAAGCATGAGCAATTATGGTTTGGTTGGTTTTTTAATTGCTCCCGGCTATTGATTATGCTTACGCCTTCCTTTTGTTGTAATAATGATCTATAGTTGCAAATACTATGAGTGAACTACCTGAAAACGAGGACAGCATGCCTGAGACCCCTGCACCTGAGCAACAGCCCACCGAGCAACCAGTTGAAACCGAGACCACGGTAACGCCTAAAACACCTGGGACCGAAGGTGCGACTAGCGAGGAGACAGTTGAGGACACAGCACCCGTAGAGGAGTCCGGCGACAGCGATGAAGCTGAAATATCGACCAGCGAAGTCGTGGTGAGCGAGGATAAAAAGCACCGTTTTCACTTTGGGCCAGAACGCCTATTGCCTGGCCCCTTACGCCGTCGTTTTCACCATCATGCTCGTTTAGCCGGCTCTGTTGTATTGATTTTACTCATTGCTGTTATAGGCGGGGGCGTCTGGGCACTGCGCTCGCACCAACCAGCCGCCAAGCCAGTGGCTCGTTTTCAAGCGCCGATTGCTCCCTTTGCTCTGGTTTCAACCTCTCCGGCCAAAGATGCCACTGATGTTAGCACGGCCTCAAAGTTAACTTTTGATTTTAATGAACCGGTTGATCCGACCAAAATCACTAAAGATGTTTTTATCTCCCCGGCATCAATCAACGGCACATTTAGCCAAGGTAAAGATGCTAACGAAATTGTCTTTACACCCAACCAGTTGTTGACTCCAGGTACCACGGTGAGTGTCATGCTGAACGGTACATTCCAAAGCAATCGGGGCGCTAAATTAGGCGCAGACCATTACTACACCTTTAATACAGCCCTAGCTGCTGACAGTGCAGTGTTTAGCGATAGCTACGCCTACGACAACCAATTAACCTCCCTTTCTTCGGGTCAGCAAGACACTTACTCCCTCTCTCTTGGTGGTGATGTCGGACCAAGCGTCAATGTAACGCTTTATAAGGGTACGATCCCTCAACTATTACAGTCACTTGCCTATCAGACGATCACGAGCGAGGATGGCTACAGCTATCCATCATTTAGCAGCCAAAGCGTAGATGTGAGCAGCTTGCAGGCCGTGGAGTCGGCAAAAAGTGTCAAGAATAATGGCCAGTACACTGTGTCACAACCAGATGGCTTATATGTTGCTGTTGCTACCGACAGCGAAGGTCATCAAGTTGGCTTTGTGTGGATAGATGTCACGAACTTTGGTGTCATGTTGCGCCAAGATGATCAAAAAGTTGTGCTCGATGCCCAAAGCTTGGGGGACCAACAGCAGGTCTCTACAAATGTGACATTCTACAACCTAGAGAATGGTGTCAACCAAATTGGTCAAGTGACGGTCAATGGGCTTACGACTGCCAGCTTGCCCTTTAAGCCCAGCTTGGATGTAGCAGTCGCTGATAACAATGGTGAGCAAGCGGTAATTCCTGTATCGATCCTAGACACCCAGGGTGATATTCGTGCCGATCAAGATCTCAGCAGCAAACTTGCCATCTATGGAATAACTGACAAACCGAGTTACAAGGTTGGGGAGACACTCAACTATTCCGCCTTTGTTCGTAGCGACAATGATGCGCAGTATGCCCTGCCAAGTTCAGGCCAACAAGTTAACTTATATGTATCAACTGACAAATACGGTACACCGCTGGCTAGTTTTAGTGCTTCGGTTGACAGCGACGGCATGATTAGTGGCAGTTTACCCATTACGAGCGACTGGTTAACTCCCGGTAATGATCATATTGCCCAGCTTGGCATTTTCGCTAAATCCGCTGATGGGAAAGTAGATAACGCTGTGTCGGTCGCTGGCTTTACAGTTACTGATCAGGCAAATGCCACCGATACGGTAACAGTTCATTTTGCAAAAACCGACTACCTGCCCTCTGACAATATCAGCGCTACGATCACCGCCACCGATGCCAAGGGCCAACCAATGGCCAATGCCGTCGTCAGTGTTCACACCTTAGCTGAGGACTATTACGAAAACGATCCTGTCTCTAATTTGGATAACTTTGGATCTCTTGGCTATGACGTTAAGGGCAGCCCACAGAGGGTTACTCTCAACGCCCAAGGGCAAGGCACTATTACAGTCGACCCCAAAGAACTACCTGCTGACGGCACCAGTCAACAAGTTACTGTTCAGGCCAATGTTCGGGGCACCAAAGGACCTGGTGCGGCAGGTGGTGCCACAGTCATCATTCACCAAGCAAGTGGGTCGTTGCTGTTTGCGCCCGGCCGTGATGCCATACCTCCTGGTCAAGCACTTGTGGGTAGGGTCTACGCCAAGCAGCTAGATGGCAGTCCTATGGCCAATGCCGCCATCCAATACAAACTGGTTGGGGCTAAAGGAGAGACGGAAACCACCCTGGCGCACGGAAGTACAACTTCGAATGGCAACGGCTTAGCGGTGATCACGCTTACTGTGCCAGCATCTGCGTCGCAATATGACAGCCTGCAATTAGTTGCAACCACCAGCGACCAATACCACAACCAGCTGGAAGCCAGCAACTATTACTTTGTCGGAGCTAGTGACGATAAATACGATACCAGCGGTGCTGTTTTGGAACAGTTGGATGTATCTGGCTCGACCGGTAATGTGAGCGTTGGTGATACTGTCAATCTGACCATCAATACTCCTTCGGCCATCCAGGCCATGGTCACTATGGATCGTGGGCGTATTTACAATCAGAAGTTGGTTCACTTCAATGCCGGTAACAACACTTTCAGCTTTAAGGTGACTGCTAATCTAGCACCATCATTTACGCTAACCTTTGGCTATTTCGTTAACGGTGTTTACCACTCCGAAGGCACACAGTTTAACGTTAGCGAAGCCAGCCACAAAGCGAATGTGGCACTCACAGCACCTCACCAAGCCGTTAAGGCTAACAAATCAGTTAATGTGGCAGTCAATGTGAGTGATAGTAACGGTCATGCTCTTCCAGCAAGTTTGATCGTAGACGCAGTGAGTAGCAATGCCTACAATTACACCAACCGGGTCACGCCACCAATCTTTGCAACCTTATTCACTCCTCAACCAATCATGACGAGCTCTTCGTCGTCACTAACGACTATCGGTGGAGGCGGTGGAAAATGTGGGGGCGGTGGTTGGGACACATCCGGATTTTCCAGCGCGCTCAGTACCACCCTGTCGTGGCAACCCAAAGTTTCGACCAACAGCTCGGGCACAGCCGTCATTAAGCTCACACCACCCAAAGGTTCCTGGACAGTCACCGTCTACGCCATGAGCGACAATACCGTTGTAGGCTCCAGCAGTACCACCATTACCGCTAAATAAGGATTGAGGGGTTTGTTACGATGAGCTCTGGTCAATTGGTATATGAAGTTTTGCCACTAGCCCTTATAGTCAGTGCCTTTGTAACCATTGGCTATCTGATACACAGCAAAAAGATTTCCCCCACCAAAAGAGAATGGTTAATCATCCTCCTGCGCTTTTTAATCTTCTTGATTGTGGCCGCAGTGGGCATCATTATTGCCGCTCTAAGCGACATTTCATTTTGAATTTTCTGAAAACACCCAGTACTTGTACCACAGCCAGCTCCAGATTGTGAAGAAGCCCGCACTTAGGAAAAAACCAACGTATGGCGTGATGCCAATTGCGCGCAGCCCCCAAATAATCAGATAGTCGAGTACAAAACCAATCGATTCAATGGTGAGGTAGCGGCCGACATGCTGCATTTCACTTAAATGGTGCTGCTCGCCAAAAGCCCAGAAGCGCTGGACCACGTAGTTCAGTGTCCAGCCAATAGCGTCCGCGAGAATTTTAGACGATAACCAATTCCAGCCAAAACCTGAATAGCAAATTGCAAACACGGCGTAGCTCACCCAAAAATAGAGGCTGCCACCCACCATATACTTTCCAAATTGTGTAATAACTTTGCGCCACTGCGGTGACTTACCAAACAGACGGACAGCCAGCGCTCCAAACATCTTAGGTTTTCTTGGTTTTAGCCGGTTTGGCGGCACCCGTCGGCTCGGTCGAGACCATAGCAATACCAGCCAACCCCCACCAAACATAACTAAGCGTGTCGTCAGTCCAGGCATGCGACAAGCAGTTCACTAGCGAGAGGCCAATTAGGCTGACAAATAAAGCCAGCGCCAGTGGATCAGCTCGGCGACACCACAACAGATAGCCAACGCCGGCATTAATCAGCATAAAGACCAGCAAGCCAATCCAGCCCGTTTCTTGCCCCACTTGAATGAAATAGTTTTCAGCAATGCGGGCGTGGTGTTTGTCGTTATAGAGAGAGGCCGGACCAGCAGTACCCGGACCACGACCCAAGGGCTCGTGCACAATGTCATGAATACCGGTTTTGAGCGCCTGCCAGTGGCCAGCATTTGATGTTTGCTTCACAGCTGAGTGACTTTGGGTGTGCTGCACAATGTTTTGTAGCGCGGGGTGGTGCCGCAAACCAAAGCCAATACCGGCTACAATCACCAGCCCAGCTGCCGCAACCAGCAGTGCTTGCTGACGCAACTTAGCTGAGCGCAAACTCAGCCACACAATCAAAGCCATTGCCACCACAGCGCCAATCCAAGCACTACGCGAGAAGCTGAAGTACAGGGTGAGCAAGCTAGCCACCCAAAGCAGGACATTTTGCCATTGGCGGTGACCGCGAGCAATCAAGACCGTTAAATAGCTAATCGGCAGCAACAGATAGGCGCCAAGTGGGTTAGCTCCCCGCAGTGTCGACATCACTCTAATGTAGTGCACGTTATGGTTGATAGTCTCGTAAGGGAAAATGGTGCTGGTGCTATAGCCAAAGTGCTTCAAAAAGTCATACGGCAGCACAAACATCTGCAACAAGCCGATGGTTACCACAATAATCGATGGCACAATCAGTGCTACTCGCCATGGGTTATGAATGCGCTTCGTGCGCAAACTCACCGACCAACATACCAGGAAAAAGATGGGAAAGCGTAAGTTAACAATTAAGCCATAGCCCAACGCCTTGGCTGTTACAGCGTGATGATGCCAGGCCACCGCCCCCCAAATCAGATTAATCAGCACGTAGAGTAGAATCAGTTGCGTGAGTCGCCGCGGTAAGGTGTGGCTGCGAATTTTATGGTCGGTAGCCAGCAAAAACAGCACGCCCAGCACCGACAACACCAACAGTACCTCTACCCAGAGGCGGAGTGCTGTGTAGTGTCCTAGCCAGCTAGAGAGCCAAACCGTCAAAAAGGCATGAAAGGGCATCAGTAGAAAAATAACCAGCACGAACCCGCCTACCCACGTCAAGATCAAGTACTTCAGCGCTGATGCTCTCATAGATGTTACAATTTAGTATAAGCTACGAGCGTCCGAAAGCTTCAGTTTTTATCTGCCGCTCCAGCTTGAAGCCCAAGCGACCATGAAAAATAACGCTACCGTTGTCTATAATTTTTGCCTGTTAGTCGGTGACGCTTTGGCCATCACCGCCGCCTTTACCGTCGCCTACATTCTGCGCGTCACGCTGAGCCACCGGGCACTCACCGCTCATGTGCATGCCCACAGCTATATTTTGATTCTGATCAGCTTGTTGCCCTTCTGGTTACTGATTTTTGCCCTTCTGGGTTTGTACAATTCCCGGATTCATGAAAAGCGTTTTAGTGAGCTGGGTCGCTTGCTAGTGGGCTCGGCCATCGGTATTTTATTTGTAATTAGCTATGCCTACGTAACTAACACCGCCATCTTTCCGGCACGACTGGTCACCCTCTATGGTTTTGGTCTGGCTTTCTTCTTTGCCTTACTATTCCGCACTGTAGCGCGTGGCTTACGGCGTGAGTTATTCAGCTACGGTATCGGTATTAATAACGTGCTGATTGTTGGCGATACAGCTGCCACTCGTGAACTCACCCATAGTTTAGCTAACACCGCTGAGACTGGTTACCGCATTGTCGGCGTAGTTGGGGGCGTTAAACACCCTGTGCATGAAAAGTTTAATGTCGCCTTGTTTGAAAGTTTTGAGCAAGCCATTACTAAATTAGGCGACAACCCCCTCCATACAATCGTACAGACCGAGCTTTATGCGGCTGTTGAGCGCAATAACGAAATCCTCACGTACGCCCAAGAAAACCATGTCGCCTATCGCTTCGTGCCTGGCAACGCGGAATTGTTTGTAGGCAATTTACAGGTCGATTTATTCCAATCGGTCCCCGTGATCGCCGTGCATCAGACCGCCCTGGTGGGCTGGGGCCGCGTCGTCAAACGCCTCACTGATCTTCTGTTTGGTGGCCTGCTCTTAATCCTTGCTTCGCCGTTTATGCTGATTATCGCTCTGGCTATTAAGCTGTCGGATGGCGGGCCAGTCTTTTTCCGCCAAGTGCGCTTAACACGCTTCAATCAAGAGTTCCGCGTCTTTAAATTCCGCTCCAACAATCTGAAATACAACGGGCTTGATCCGGAAGAAGCCTTTAAGGAAATGGGTAAGCCCGAGCTGATTAAAGAGTATCGTGCCAACGGCGATCAGCTGCCCAATGACCCTCGCATCACTTCAATTGGTCGTTTCTTGCGTCGCACGAGCCTCGATGAACTACCTCAGCTACTCAACGTTGTTCGGGGCGACCTCAGCCTAGTCGGACCGCGAGCGCTTATTCCTCGTGAGCTGTCGCTCTATACCAAACGTCACGCTATTTTGAGTGTTAAATCCGGTATGACCGGCTTGGCCCAAGTATCTGGTCGGCGGGACATCAGTTTTGAAGAGCGCCGCAAACTCGATCTGTATTATGTCCAAAACTGGAGTTTTTGGAATGATGTGGTCATTTTGGTAAAAACCGTTTGGATTGTGCTCTTTCATAAAGGAGCTGTGTAATGACTGGCAAGTTAAAAGTAGCAATTGTTTGTGATTGGCTCACTGGGATTGGTGGCGCTGAGCGCGTGGTGCTGGAGATGCATCGCCTCTACCCTGAGGCACCGATCTTTACTTCGCAATATGATCCCACCGCCATCGATTGGTTTGCTGAAGCTGATGTGCGCACAGGCTGGCTACAGCGCCTGCCCAAAAGTCTCAAGAAATTCTTGCCCGTACTGCGCGCCTGGTATTTTAGCCGCTTAGATTTGAGCGAATATGATTTGGTTCTATCATCAAGTGGCGCCGAAGCCAAGGCCATCCGCACTGGCCCTAACACGCTCCACATTTGCTACTGCCACGCGCCAACACACTACTATTGGGCGCGTACTGATGAGTATTTAGCCCAGCCTGGCTTCCCTCGCGGCTTGAACTGGTTGGCGCGCTGGGGTCTCAAATTACTGCTGGATCCACTGCGACGCTGGGATCGCCACGCAGCCGGCGGACCAGATGTGATGATCGCCAACTCCAACCATACTGCGGCGATGATTAAACGCTACTATCGGCGGGATGCCACGGTTATCTTTCCTCCGGTCGATACTGATCGCTTCAAGGGCCCGAGCAAAGCTACACTGCGCCACGGCTTTGTAATTGCTGGCCGACAAACACCTTACAAACGCTTCGATTTAGCTATCGAGGCTTGCAATGAGCTCAAGGTGCCGCTGGTGGTCATTGGCAATGGGCCCGACCATAAGCGCCTGGAGAAGTTGGCTGGCCGCAGCGTCACCTTCCTAACCAATGTCAGTGACTTCGACATTGTTGATCACTTCCAAACCGCCCTAGCTTTCATCATGCCCAACCTGGACGACTTCGGCATTGTAGCGGTGGAGTCGATGGCTGCTGGTACACCAGTAGTGGCCTACCAAAAAGGTGGTGCTCTGGACTATGTGGTTGATGGCAAGACTGGCGTGTTCTTCGACAAACAAACCACCAAGAGCCTTACCGCCGCTCTAGAAACAGCGCTCAATAAATCGTTCAACTACGAAACCATTGCTGAGCATGCCAACAAGTACAGTGTGACTACATTCCGCAAGTCTATGCGTGACTTTATTGATGAGACACTAGACAAGGCTCGACCAGAGTCGGTCAAAAAGTAAGCGTTGCATGCTCGCAACGCCCGGATCTTCCACGACTACACCGTAAGCCGTGAGGTTTTCGGCAATTGAAATGAGCGCGACTTTGTTGCCATAAATAATGGTGTAGCTCGAAATGTCGGCACCGGCCGAATCGGGCAGCCAACGTCGTTCGGACATGGCATCTGGTTCACCACCTTCTCCCATGGCAATCACTTTCACTTTGACACCCTCGGCAATACGACGATCGGTAAAATTGGGAAACTGACGATATAAGTGGTCGCGCAGTGAGCGGGACGAGTAGGCATAATATTCGGGTTGATCGAGTTTGGCAGTGGTT
>DASZUC010000031.1:0-17716 GCA_035547775.1 Saccharimonadales bacterium (SeqCode)
ACTACGTATTTATTGATCCTGCCACTGCCTCGCCTGACCAGATCGATCCAATTCACGCCAGCATTCTCGAACAGTTGCAGCCAGACTACTACGTGACCGATGGTCCTGATCCGCGTTTTGTGGACTTGTTGCCGGACGAGCAGTTTATTGTGCTGGATCGCGTGGGCGGCGGCCAACATGGCTCAACCTCGGCCATTATCGAATACATTCAGTCATTGTCCTAGCTCATTGCCGAGCGTATACTTGACAGACAGAAGGAGACATTATGACTGAGGCGCATATTATTACTGATCCCCAAGAGTTGTCTGAGGCGGTGCTGGAAATCCGAGAGCAGGATTTGAACGCCCCCTTGTTTGCCAAGCTAGGTGGTGGGGTTAATCGTTTTGTCGAAGCCGTTTTTCCACGTCTAGACCGAGACCACGTGTATGCACATGCCTTTGATCGGGAAGAGCCTGGCATTGGCCCGCACTTTGATGTCTATGAAAATTACTTGCATGACGACTATCCATGGGTTGGCGTATTTAATTTGGCTGGTCGGGCTACCGTACGTGCTGCTACATTGCGTCCTGAACTCAAAGCCATTTACGATGACATGTTTCCCGAACGGACTGACGAAGCTGGTGAGGCTCGGCGTCATTTTGGCGCTTTGGCCTTGCAGGATCATCGAGCGACAGTCTACGAGACTACTTTAGAGCCAGGTGTTGGTATGGTTTTGCCGCAGCGACCCAATGGTTTAGAGATTGTTCACGAAGTTACACCTGTGTCCGGTAAAAAAGGACGCTATCTGAAAGCGATTGCTCCAGATGTGGAAACCGAGTCGACCATTAAAGATGTAACGGGTGAATTTAAGTACAAGCAGCTCGATGAGTTATTAACTGAGGCGCTTGGTGGTGAGGTGCCGGATGTTTTGACCGATCTGAGCCTTCCGCCTGAGATGCGACTTCCCTCCCACCGTGCAGTGCGACGTCGTCGCGGTCCAGACTTCAGTACGCGTGTTGACTAGCCGTATCTGTACGGTTTCTTAGCGCTTGTGCTAAAATTATCTCTGTAGGCATAAGGGGTGACGTGAGGCACCTTCGGTTTGCTATTTGAGAGATGAAGAAAACGATCAAAACAAAATCTTTACACACGGTGGGAGTGCACCTGCCCCGCTGGGCACATCTGACTGAGCTCGTTGTAGCAGTAATTATCTTTGCTGGTGGCCAAAGCTTCTGGTCTCTGGTAGCGCGGGCCGATGCCGACATCACACCGCCCAGCGTGCCGGCCAATTTGAGCCTGGACGGCCGTTCGGCTACCGAGATTGATCTGACGTGGGACGCTGCAACCGACGATGTTGGGGTGGCTGGGTATCATGTGTATCGCGACGGCAATCTCGTAGGCTCACCAACCGACAATACATACAACGACACCAGTCTTACCCCCAACACGAGCTACAGCTATACCGTGAGTGCTTTTGATTCAGCCAGCAATGAATCAACGCAGAGCACCGGCTTCCCAGCGAGCACTTTGGCCGATACGTCTCCGCCCAGTATTCCGGCCAACTTGCACCAAACCAGCCAAACTACCTCATCGGTCAGTCTCGCTTGGAATGCGGCCAGTGACAACGTGATGGTGACCGGCTATAACATTTATCGCAATGGCAGCCTCCTGCGTAGCCAAAGTAGTACGAACTTTACTGACACTGGGCTTTCGGTGTTTACTTCCTACACCTATCGCGTGCAAGCCTACGATGCTGCCGGAAATAGCTCCAACTTGTCGGCTAGCTTATTGGCTGCTACTGCCTCTGATACCTCGCCGCCGAGCGTACCCGACAATATCCATGAAACTAGCAGCACCATCACGAGCGTAACGCTAGCTTGGGATGACGTCACCGATGATGTTGGTGTAGCTGGTTATCATGTGTATCGCGATGGTACCTTGATTGGTTCGCCAGGCGGCACCAGCTTTACCGACACCGGATTGAGTGTTGGCTCATCGTACACTTACACCATTAGCGCCTACGATGCTGCCAACAACACTTCGAGCCAATCGGCACCTTTTTCGGCGAGCAGCTCAACCGACACCACGCCACCGACCATCCCCACCAACGTACAGACGACGAGTGTCCGCGATAATGCCATCGACTTAAGTTGGGGTGACTCCACCGATGATGTTGGTGTGACCGGCTATAAGATCTATCGCAACGGCAACTTAGTCGGTACAGCTACCACTACCAGCTTTACGGATAACAATCTTACCCCTGTTACCAACTACACCTACACCGTCAAAGCTTACGACGCTGCCAACAATACTTCCGCGGCCTCAGCCGGTTTGGCTACGGCAACAGCCTATGACACCACTGCGCCGAGCCTGCCCAGTAATCTCCAGACTACCGCTCAAACCGACACCAGCGTGAGTCTAAGCTGGGATGCAGCCAGCGACAACGTTGAGGTGGCTGGGTATAACATTTACCGGGATGGCCAACTCCTCACCAGCACCATCGGCACCAGCTTTACCGACACTGGGCTGCAGGTGCACACGAGCTACAGCTATACCATTGAAACGTATGATACTTCGAGCAACACCTCCGGACAGACCGCTCCACTGGTCGCCCAAACACTCACTGACACTATCGCCCCTATTACTCCGAGTAATCTCAGCTCGCCCAGTCAAACAACTACTAGTGTCGATCTGACGTGGGATGCCGCCAGTGATGATGTAGCGGTTGCGAGCTACAACGTATATCGGAATGGAGCGCTGATTGCCAATGTTGTTAACCCCAGCTACACGGATGTTGGCCGAACGTACAACACGGCCTATCACTATAGTCTGACGGCGCTGGATGTCGCCGGTAATGCCTCGGCCACTTCTTCTGTGCTGACGATCAGCACTCGGCCGGACACGACCTCACCGACTGTCAGTCTGACGGCGCCAAGCAATGGCCATACCATCAGTCTCACGGTGGCCCTGAAAGCCATCGCCAGCGACGATCTAGACTTAAAAAATGTGACTTTTTACGTCGATGGCAACGTCATCAAGCAGCTCTCGAGTGCACCATTTAGTTATAACTGGAATAGTTACGCCGTTCACAACGGCAGCCATACGCTCAGCGTCAAGGCCACCGATGCCAGCGGCAACTTTACGGCTCAGAGCGTTACGGTCAATGTGAACAATCCGCCACCACCGTTGAGTGGTGATCTCAACGACGATCATAAGGTTAATATTTATGATCTTAGCATTTTGTTATCGCATTGGAATAAAGCTGGCGCCGGCGATTTTAACAAGAATGGCCGGGTCGATATATTTGACTTAAGCACCTTACTCAGTCACTATGGCGACAATAACAGTAATTACCACTAACCAAAACTATGATTAAAAAATTCCTTCGTACTGGTTTAACTCTCGGCTGGTTGGTGGCGCTCTGCAGCCCGGCATTGCCGGCCTTTGCCGCTAGTGCTTCCATCACCTTAAGCGCCTATGACCTAAGCGTCGCAAAGGGTTCAAGTGTGGTGATCGCTGTGTACATGAATGGCGGCGGTCATGCGGTGAACGCCGTGGAGGCCGATCTACACTACTCGACAGCACAGCTACAGTATGTGGGCTTTTCGGCCACTGGTAGTGCCTTTGAAATTGGGGCCAGCAGCGGTGGTGGCGGTGGTACGGCCACGCTAGATCGCGGCACCGTTGGTAGCGTAAAAGGCAGCGGTCTGGTTGGAACGGTCACATTTCGGGCCCTAGCGAGCAGCGGCAGCGCCCCGATCTCCGTGGCTAGCAGTTCATCGTTGGTGGCGGGGGGTTCATCTATCGCATATAGCACAACTGGTGTGAGTTTGCAGCTCACGGCCGCCGGCACGGTTAGTTCCAGTCCTGCTAACACAGCAACCAGCTCAGCTCCATCAACCACGCCAACGCAGGTTGATACCAAGCCACCACACATTTCCAATCTTAAGATCTCGCAGCTCAGTCCCTATGGCGCAACAGTCACTTGGACGACCAATGAGTCGGCCACGTCGGCTGTTGAATTCGGTGTTGATACCCATTATGGGCTGAGTGATTCAACCACTAAACGCACTAAGCATCACAAAGTCGTGCTCGATAGTAGCTTTTTGCAGCCGGAGGTCCTGCTGCATTATCGTGTAAAGAGCGCTGATGCGGCTGGCAATGTAGCGACGAGTAAGGATCAACACTTCGAGTTGCCTGGTGTGCCCTTCACGGTGATTGTGCGCGGTGCTAGTGGGCAGCCCCAAGCGGGCGTAGCGGTGACGCTGGGGAATGCGAGCGGTACCACCGATAAGAATGGTCGGGTTACATTGCCGGCGAGTTTGGGGCGTAATCAACTTACAACGTTTTACCAGGGTGAGAATATTCAGCGTACAGTAACGGTGAATCGCAGCAGTAAACCCCTGGCTGCCTATGAGCTCGACCTCGCTAAGCAGCCCTTGAATCGCTGGATGCTGCTGGCCATTGGTTTGCTGGTGGCGGTACTTACCCTCTTGGGCATTGATGCCGTGCTGTTTGGCTCACATTTCTTCCGTCGGATGTCTGGTTTGCATCATAAAACGCCACGTCTCCCAGTAGCTCCTGTCCCCACACCTGCTGCACCGCCTCGGCAGCCACCGGTTGTGACTAAACCGATGCCAGCTCCTAAACCAGCCGTAGCACCAGAACCTCACGAGCTACCAGTCTCTCCCCAAGCTCAAGCCTATGTTGACTCGCTGGCGATCGACACGACTATCCCTGACACAACCACTACCCCGATTGCCACTGTGGAAGACATCAAGCTGTCGCCGCCAGTTACGCGAATTGATGTTCAGGCGGAGACTGTTGATTCCGGAGCAGCTACGATCAAATTGAAAAAGCCGGCTACTCGGCGAACCAAAGCTACGCCAACCGTTCGTAAGCATCGCAGTTGATCACTGGCAGCTCATCCCAGTCACTGGTGTAGCGTGGACTGCGGTGAGCCCGCTTAGGCTGCCAGGCATCCGATAGAGCTTCGGCGGCAAATCGAATCGTCCCACGACCATATTGCTGATTCAGGCCGTCAATGGCTGCCAATCGAGCTTGAACGCGCTGGCCGTCAGTTATTTCTAGTTCTCCGAACAAATCGGTCTGAACGCGGTCACGTTCGATGAGATCTTGAAATAAGACCACCAGTCGATGATATGAAGCTCGTGGATTGAAACTGTGCTCGGTGCTGGCCACCAACTGACTGATGAGCCGACCGGTGTCGGCGGTTGGCGTATGAAAATGCACAAAACGACTGACTCGTTGATATCCCGGTTTATGGCGATTCGTACTTAAGTGAATGGCGGCGCTGCCAGCCAGTAAGCCCTCTCGGCGCAAACTGGCGGCGGCTCGTGCAGTCAGGCTGGCGATGGCGGCTTCAATGACTCCAAACTGATCAGTATCTTCACCAAACATCCGGCCATGCATTAGGCTTTGACGTACTTTACTGGTCATGGTTAGCGGCTGACAGCACTGCCCCCGCAGTTCGGTGACGAGCTGACGACCATGGATACCCATCAGTTGTTGAGCATAGCGTGGGGGCATGCTGGCTACATCAGCAGCCGTATGAATGCCTTCAGCTTTCAGACGAGGTGTGAGGCGCCAGCCGATGCCCCACACATCACTTACTGGTGTTTGTAGAAGATATGGTTGACGTTGCTGGGAGGAAAGACTGGCTAGATCGAGTACGCCTGCCAGCTCTGGTACCTTTTTAGCGCGATCACCAGCTAATTTGGCGAGGGTTTTACTGGGAGCGATACCGATGGATACTGGTACGCCAACATCGTGCCAGATCTGAGTGCGTAGCTGGTGGCCCCATTGCTGATAATCATCGATGCTGAGTGTACTGAGTTCTACGAATGACTCGTCGACTGAATAAATCTCAATCCGTGGCGTCAGGCTGGCCAGCACCTGCGTCAGGCGTTGGCTGATGTCGCCATATAATTCGAAGTTGGCACTTAACACCGTCACACCTTGGGCACGAAACAATTGGCGGTATTTGAAGGCTGGTGCGCCCATAGGGATACCGATAGCTTTCGCCTCATTACTGCGCGAGACCACACAGCCATCATTGCTACTCAGAACTACTACTGGTCGGTTCTCTAGATCTGGTCGAAATAAGCGCTCACAACTGACAAAGAAGTTGTTGCAGTCCACGAGGGCAAAGACTTGCGTCGCTCTGCCCTGCTTTCTAGCAGAGCTAGGAACTCCGGTAGAGCTGTCAGCGCCGAACGTTGTTGCCAACTGCGCTGCTCGTTCACCGTATGCTTGATACGTTGCACTGCGCTGCTCGCTGGCGTCTAGTTCGTCATCTGCCCGCAAACTTTGCCTATCTTCCCTCATTGCCCGTCCTGAATTGATGCAATACAGCCGTTACGACACCCCACGTGGACTCATCGGGCAGGCATTGGCGTTGACGGCGCAGGCCAAAACCACTGCTTTGCCAGACCAACACTAAATCTTGTGGTCGCGGTGTCAGGCTGCGGTCAATCACCGCAATGTCACTATCGTAGAGGCCTTCATCGCTCCAGCTGTGGCCGGCAATGCGGAACAGATAGGTGCTCGCTGGTCGACGGATCACTAATTGGTTGAGGTCGAGTGTGAGCTGCCCGCCCGATGACCGGTGGTCGAGTGCCGGGTTGGGAAAGCCGGTGTGTACGGATATGCCGTCGCCGTTGGCCACAGCCGATAAATCTTGGTCCATAATTGGGTCTCCTGTTGGTTGTTGCTTTTCATGCGGCGACTTCTGCGAGGATGTACTCGCGGCCTTTGAACATAATGCGGCGCGGATAGCTTTCAAAGCGCACTTGCTCAGCCTGATGACTAAAACGGACGGCTTTTACTTCAATGTCTGTAGTGTCAAAGTTAACTGTCATGATATTCACTCCCTTATTCGA
Source organism: Saccharimonadales bacterium (SeqCode) (assembly GCA_035547775.1). GTDB lineage: Bacteria > Patescibacteriota > Saccharimonadia > Saccharimonadales > UBA4665 > DASZUC01. The sequence goes on from DASZUC010000031.1 coordinate 6,882, forward strand.
TTCGATATATGAAGAAAAACTGGATACCGAGGTGGCGACCAGTGAACGGATTAGATCTATGGGAGCTGCCAGCGAAGTGGGTTGACCGTTCGGCGTGTCACTTCTCGTGCTGGAAACTAGTTGGAGTGAAAGAAAGTAGTGACCGAAGTATACCTTCTTGTATAAAAGTCCGTGAGGTAAATCGAGGAAGTCCCCACGTGGCTAATGCTTATTATACACCCGCGTCAAGTAGCTGACCTATAAAAGACTAGACTGTCCGAAGCGTCGTTCATACTCGGCAATTCGTTCCTGGGCAATGTTGAGATAATTGGCTGGGTCGCCGTCAACTTGGCCAGCAGCTGCGCGAGCGTTCATCATGTAGGCCCAGTTGATGTCCCCAATCTGAATATACTCCTGCAGTCGTGTGATGTTCTCTTGTAGCTGGGCTATGGGCATCTGACAGCGTTCGCTGCTTAGTTGTAGGACCAAGTCGCGGTGACGTTGAAACAAGCCAACATGATTCATTACGTAGGCTAAGCCAAAGTCCTGCATGGCGTCGGGAAAATGATGAAAGGCACTGCCGTCCCAATCGATAAGGTGAAGTTGCAAGGCTGGACTTACGAGAATATTTGGGTTGCTGGTATCGCCGTGAATAAGTGAGATGGTTTTGCCGGGCTGTGCATGATTAACAAAGTTAGCCGCAAGCTGTATCTTAGGCTCAAGCCATGCTCGTAGTGTCTCATCAGGTTGGCCGGCAGCGGCGTGTGCAAACCAGTCGGCGTGATAGTGTTGACGATCGGCTGCCAAAGTTCTTGGGGATAGATCGGTGCCAGTTAGTTCGTGATAGTACTTGTTGCAGCTGTCAAAAGATACGGCATGCAAATCCAAAAGTGCCGCTAGCAGTGTTTTTGCAACGTGTTTCTGATCGTCCCCGTCCAGACTGTCGACCCAATCAATCGGTTCACCAGCAACGGCGGTCATAATGATACTGGCTTGATCTTGGCTAAGGTGTACGGCTCGTGGCGCGTACTGGTAATTAGTCGTCTCGAGGCCTTTAAGAATGGCGAAGCCGTTCGCATAGTTTGGCGGTGCAATGCCACCAGGTTTGGCGGTAAGAGCGATGAAAACACCCTCGCTGGTTGTTATTGTGTATGCCGTTGAGGCGTAGCCGCTACCTGATTGTTCGATTGAAGTTATGGTACCGATGTTGGCTGTTTCGGCGAGTTGGCGAAGTTGTTGGTCCATGACTAGGAATGATATTTGACGTTGTGACTGCTCACAATGGCAGTGATCCAGGTTTGACCCGGGTCCAGTAGCAACGGCTGGTGCTGGCTATTGGTGAACACGATCTGACTGCTATTGCTGGCTTTGCTCCAGCGACCCTTGGTAACGGTGCCATCTTGGAATACGTAGGCTCGGCCACTGCTGAGAACGTCGTAATTTGAGTAGTATGCACCGCTGGAGTCTAAGGCGCCCTGTGTTTCGGGTACCACAATCGCAATAACGACCTTTGGCGCTATTTGCGTATGGCTGTGGGCGTCCATTTGGGGAGCGCCAGCCTCGCTGCGCTTATAAGTGTGAGTTTTGGTGCTGTATGCAAAATGTGGATCGTAGTCGTAGCCAGATAGTGTCATGTCAATAGTTTTAGCAGTCACTTGAGCAGCTGGAGCAGCTGGTTTACGAGGAAAGCCGGTATAACTGCTGGTTTTGTAGCCCTTCACCTTTTCGAGCTTGTTGAGAGTGCTCACAGCAGTATAGACGTTGTGGGGCGCTTCACGGCTGGTGATGCGGTGGTAATAGTTGCCATTGTAAAACTGATTCATGTCTTTGACGTCCCAGCGAGTGATGTCGCTGAGGGCGTCGGGGCTGCCACCAACATGGGCATATGCCGCGTCAAAACCTAGAGCCCACTGGACGTAATATGGACGAGCGCTGCGGATGGGGCCGATGCTGCTGGGACGGTTATCTTGATAGAGAGCCATAAAACGAGTCACGCCACCTTCGGCCACGGCTTCAAACACCACACCAGCTTGGCTGAGGCCAGATTGTGGCCGAGCATCGAGGCTATTTTCGATCATAACGGCCGTGACGGGGCGCTTGTTGACGCTCGGCTGAACTGGCAAGCCAGTCAGATTGGATGGTACGGTGGTGATTTTGGGGGCTGCTGGGGCGGCACCATAGGCACCGGCAGGTACGGTTTTGGGTGATGTATGTATCAAAGCAAAGCCGCCACCCACACAGAGCAGCAACACTACACCAGATACTAAAGCTTCTTTCTTGCCTGGTGGCCAATGGAGTGCCAGGCGTTCACGCCAGCTGGGCTTTTCGGGAGTTTCGGGCTTATCTTTGAGCATGGTGTTACCAACCAGGCGTGCCTTTTGGGTAAGATCATCGGCGGCCGCGGCTTCGTCGGGGGTCACAAAGGTTTCTTTGGTTTCTGGCGGTTCAGGCTCGGATTGATCCGGCTTGATCACCGACTTGAGCGGTCGCAGGCGCGACCGGAAGTCGTCATTCATAGCTCTAGTATAGCAGTGCTTATGGCTTTCTGGCTATGGTTGGGGGGCGTTTATTGCCAAACGGCTAGTTGCTGATCAAGACGTTGAAGGCTGCGCTCTTTGCCGAGGACAGCGAGCGTGTGGGCTAGGCCCGGGCTAGCTGGCGCTTGGGTGGTGGCAATACGGATCAGGCTGAAAAGCACGGCTGGCTTTTGGCCGGTTTGCTCAAGTAGCCGATTGAGTTTTTCGGTTAAATCATCAACGGTGAACGTACTAGTCTCTAAGGCGGCTTTAGTCTTGCCTAGCAGATCACGCAGCTCGTCAGTGGATAGTTTTTTGAGCTGTTTGTGTTCGGTAATGAGGCTGGGATCGATTGGTAAATCTACGAAGAAAAAGCGCGATAGTTCCGGTAATTCGGCGAAGAATTTCAAGCGTTCCTGCACCAGGCCGAGCACCTGCTTTTTGTAGGCGTCGTCAGATTGATTGGCCACTTCGGGCCAGAAGTCTTTGACCTTGTCGCTCAGTTCATCAAGTGATAGCTGACGAATCCAAGCGCCGTTGAGCCATTCTAGGCGTCGTTCATCGAAACGGGCGCCGCTGCGTTGGACGTGGCTCAAACTAAACTTGTCGATGAGCTCTTGGCGCGTAAAAACTTCCTGCTCAGTGCCATCATTCCAGCCGAGGCTGGCCATAAAGTTGATCATGGCATCGGGCAAATAGCCTTCGCGAGCGTAATCGAGTACGTCTTTGGCGCCATCACGCTTACCCAGCTTCTTGTTGCCGTCAGGACCAAGAATATGTGGCATGTGGGCCAAGATGGGCCGTTCGATGTCGAGCGCTTCATATAAGTTGAGGTAGTTTGGTGTGCTGGAAATAAACTCTTGGCCGCGGATCACATGGGTAATCTTCATCTCGAAGTCGTCGATAATGTGGGCAAAGTTGTAGGTTGGATAGCCGTCGGATTTAAGCAGGATGAAGTCGTCAATTACTTCTGGGCCGGTATGCATATCGCCCATCACGGCGTCTTGCCAGTCATAAGCCTTCGGATCGGCCTTAAAACGCAGCGGTTGACTGCCATCCCAGGCCGGTGGGTTCTCTGGTCGATGGTTGCGATACAAAAATGGTTGCTTGGCGGCCTGTGCCTGCTCGCGAAACTGCTGTACTTCTTCGGGCGTGTACGGATCGGCATAAGCGCGACCAGCATCGATCAGCTTTTGCGCCCACTGCTTGTAGCTAGCAAGACGCAGTGATTGCTGATACGGAGCGTAGGGGCCGCCCACGTCGCCGACACCTTCGTCCCAGTCGAGTCCTAGCCAACTCAAGCTTTCCATAATGTGCTGACCTGAGCCCTCGACTTCCCGATTTTTATCGGTGTCTTCCAGGCGCAGAATGAACTGCCCCCCGCTCTGCCGAGCGATTAACCAGGCAAACAAGGCGGTACGAACACCACCAACATGCAAATAACCGGTTGGGCTAGGGGCGAAGCGAGTACGGGCTGGTTTCATGACATCGTTCCTAAATATTTAATGCCAACCATGCTTTTGGCTTTTTTGGCAGGACTGGCCCAGGCGGTCTCAAAAGCTTCGCGCGTGACCTGGCGCGCTTCGATCGGGGGTAGTCCAGGATCGTGCAGAGTAATCATGTTGTCGTCCATATCATAGATCACCACGGCATGACCTACATAACCGTCCTGGTCATTCAGCGCGCGCGAGTTAACGGTGCAAATAACTAAGTAGCCGTCGTCTAAGTAGCTTTTTATTTCAGCTTGGGTGGGTTCTCGACGCTCCAGACGAACACCGGCAGCCAGGGCCTGACGAAAAGTCTCTTGCTCGGCTCGAATGTCACTGTTCTGGATCATCCAGTTACCGGCTTCTTCGCCAAAGTCACTAATCAGGTAATCCCCCCCGTCTCGGAGGAAAGACTGAATGTCAAAGCTCTCGATCATGAAAGCGTCAAAGTTATGCTGAATAAGATAGATCAACATGCTTTGTGGCCAGGTCGAAAGTCCGGGCAGTTTGTGACTGATGCGATCGAGCTCTTCCCAAGAAAATTCTTGATCCGGCAGAAAATATCCCAGAATCATCTTGAGGCTGGCCTGAAAACAATGAGTGTCATCCGGTGTATTGCTGAAAAAAGGAACTGTTTTCACCCCTTTATTATAGGTGAAAAATTGATCGAAAGGAATTAGTCCATAACAACTGCATCTAACAGGTTAGGCGGCGTGGCGATGTTTTCGAAAAAGATGACGACGAGCCGGTTTGTGGGCTGGTTGCTGGTGACTAGTGGCACGAATAACCGCTTGCTGCAAGAGTTGTTCGGTACGATTGAGTGGCCCGATTCCTAGGCTGGCTGCATCATTTTCGGCTGGCAATGGTTGCGCAGAAAGAACGGCTGAGCCGCTCCTTTCCTCGTGGTTAACGCTAAAGTGACGGATTAGTCCACTACGAGGAGTACCTTTGGCATGCTTGAGGCGACGTTCATTGACTGCTTCGACCGAGACTTTGGGAACTACTTGGTTGGCTGGTTGACTTACAAGTGTATCGGTATGGCTTTGCGCTCGCAGCTGTTGCGGGCGGCTACTGGTTGGCTTAGTAACGGCACGTCGGACTAAAGTGCGCGTGGCTTGGGGCTTACGCGCTGTAGGAGCAGCTACCGAACGGACGGTATGAACTGTTACTTGGCGCTTAGGCTTGGCGACTGGCGCATGGTGTTTGACGGGCACTTGCTTGGCAGTTGGTTTCGCCACAGGAGCGTGAGATGTTACTGGCTGAGCTACCGCTGCCTCTGTGGCAGATTTATGAGCTACGGGTTTACCCGTCCGAGCGTCATAGCGCCGGCCGTTGATCTCGATAGTGTTGGTTTTCTGCTTTTTTGCCACCGAGCCGTCCTTATTTTGTACGGTATTTATAGCTTAAGCTTAAACCCTCTTGTGGTTAACCGCAAGTAGCGCCTACAATACTAGACGTGGATTATCTCGACCCCAAACGCCAGGCGCGACATCGCCTGATCTTATTTACCGGATATATTTGTACGGCTGTGGCTATCTTTTTTGCCACCTGGCTGCTCTTGTACGTTGCCTATGGCTTCGGTATTAGTAGCGATGGCAAGGTTATTCAGAACGGTTTGGTGTTTGTTTCTAGTCAGCCTCATCCGGCTATGATATCCGTGGACGGGCGCCGCGTTAAAGACACGACTAATACTCGTCTGCAATTACCATCCGACCGCTACGAAATAATGTTAAGCCGTCCTGGCTATCGAAACTGGCGGCGCTCAATTGACCTGTTGGGGGGTGATGTACGCCACTTTGACTACCCGCTACTCATCCCAACTAATCTGCAAACTACATCGGTTACGACGTACACCTCGGCTGTGCCGTTTACGACGCAGAGTCTGGATCGTCGCTGGCTGCTGGTGCAGCGTCCCACTTCAATCCTGAGTTTTGACCTATATGACCTCAAGAACCCCAATCAAGCGGCAACTACTGTTGCTTTGCCGAGTAATTTGCTCACAACCGGGAAGCAGCAATCATGGCAGCTCATTAGTTGGGCCGATGACAATCGACATGTTTTGTTAGCTCATGTATACGACGGCAAAACAGAGTATATCTTGGTGGATTGGACCACACCGAATCAGTCGGTCAATTTGACACGCACGCTGAATGTTACGCCTCGAGCCCTGACGCTGGATAATCAAAAATATAATCAATACATCCTATACACGAGCAGTCACTCGTTGCAGACGATTTCTCTGCAATCTTCCACGCCCACTACTTTCCTCAATCAAGTGCTGGCCTATCAAACCTACGGCAAGAACGGCGTACTCTACGTCACTAGTAAGGGTGCGGCTACCGGCTATGTTTGGCTGAAATTGTTATTGAACGGCCAAACGTACACCCTGCATAGCCTGCCAGCAAATAGCCACTACCTTTTAAACCTGGCTGGCTATAACGGCACGCTGTATGTGGCGGCTGGGGCAACGAGTGAGAACAAAGTCTATGTCTACAAAGACCCGGTCGGTCAGCTGCACAACTTGCCTGATCACGCCGTTACGCCTATTCAGGTGTTACATGTTGATCACCCGAGCTATGTGAGTTTCTCGACCAACGCGCAATTTGTGATGGTTGAGGGTGGTCCACGTTTTTGTGTTTACGACATTGAAAATCAGCTGGGCTACAGCTACAAGCGACAACAAATGCTCGATAAGCCTCAAACGCATGCAGCTTGGATGGATGGCGACCGCCTAACTTATGTGAGCCACGGTCTGCTTACTATGTTTGATTACGACAACGCCAATCAGCAAACACTTATGTCGGCAGCGGCCAATGAACTACCAATCTTTACGCCGGATTATCACACGGTCTGGGTGGTGGCTCCCCGAGCTAAAGCCGGTACGCAACAACTCACCCAAACATCGCTACTCATCCCTGCTGATCAGTAAACGAGCAATGATATAGATTCTAGGCGAAGCGCCGGGGCAAATTGATCCAGCGCAACACAAAGCCAAGTCCAATGAGCACGATAGCGACTACGACAACTTTGCCACCGGTGCTGCCGATAAAGCGGGTCCATAAAGTTGGGCCATTGCCGGGCAAGACAGTTGGACTTTGATTAACGACAGTCGCACTAGCTTTGGTGTTGCCCGCTGGGTCCGGAGTGACCTGCTGGCCAACAACTACGAGACGATGCAGGCTGGTGCCCGGCGGATCACACGTTATGAGCGTAGCTGTGGCCTTTTGGCCTCGTACGGCGTTGAGCACACCCACATCATTTGGTGAGACAATTTTGTGACTAATGACTTTGTAAACGTACACCTTGTCGTGATACGTGAGGTAAAACGTGTCGCCGTTGACTAAAGTGTGTAGCAAAACGAAAGCAAACTTGTATTTGCCCGGGTTGAAGATGTTATTGCTGCTGTGGCCGAAAAAGGCAGCATTGCCGATTTGACCGGGTCGGACAGTGGTCGGATAGTGCACTACCCCACTCTGTAGATCATTTTCAATGGCGTTTTCGTCGGTGGAATTCTCGCTGTAATTCACTGGAATTTCGAGATTAATTTTGGGGATGATAACTTCCGGTGTTTTGGTGGGTGCAATCCCGCTGGTACCGATAATAATTGGTGTGGCTGCGCTGACTCGACTCGGTTGAATGAAGGGTGCAATAAATACTTCGTTAAAAAAACCGAACATGAAAATGAACAAGAAAAGACAGCCCATACCCAGGCCAAAAAGTAGCGATTGTAGGTGGTGCTTGGCTTTGAGCTGACCGCCGGCGGTGACTTTATCACGGATAGCAGCTTGGACTTCGTGGGTACTGCGGGCGTCACGTAATTTTGGTTTGGCTGCTCCGGCACGCGCATGGGCACGGTGGGCGGTCTTGAGAACGGCGTGCTTGTGCTCGGCTAAGCCTTCGGGTGAATTGGCTGCTGCTTGGCGACCAGTCACTGCCGCTTGGCTGGCATAAAATTCGCGCCAAACTTGTTGCTTATCCGTTTCGGGCAGGTTGACGTAGTAGGCGTGCCATTCAGTTTGAATGGCTGCCAAATCCTTACCAGAAGTACGCAATTCGTGAATAAACCGCTGGTGACGACTGGGCTTGGGGCCAACCACCATATCTTCGGCTAGTTCTTGCTGAGCATTCGGCTCGGCAGCATAAGCCCGGTTGACTTTATCGCGGATCAAATCGGCAGCCAGCTGAGAGTTGGCGTCGGTTGGGGGTGGATTGTTTGCGTCAAAATGCAGCGGATCTACGGCCATATAATTATGGCTAGCAATCGCTAGCCCTCCTGCCTCAAGTATACAGCTTCGTGCCGGGCTCGCCACTATCTTATGCGAGGGCTCGGAAGGTTGCTTACCTGATCTTCCTTAATCAGTCAGGTTATAGTACAATTACCGCGTCGCAGCCGACGCACCTGTCTCGTTTTGCCTGGATGGTAAAAGCTTCGACTTAGTGCTTGGTCGCTTGGAGAATTATAAATGAGGGCGAGTGGCGGAATTGGTATACGCGCACGACTCAAAATCGTGTTCCTTACGGATTGAGGGTTCAAGTCCCTCCTCGCCCACCAAAACAATGGCCCGCTTTTGCGGGCTTTTGTTTTGGCAGAGGGCTTTTTTATTTGATCGCTTTTTTAACTTTGCTTGGCTGGGCGCTTGCCGGCTAATCTATCTTGCCGCGGTAAGACTACTTGTGTGCTGCGGTATTCACGAGCTCGCATTTTGGTTTGCACAGCCAGACTGGCAATCCGATGCTGGGCTTCTTCCAGGTCTTTGTGGCGCCCTTCAGCTAAGGCATCAAGCAATGTAATGTTGGCACCGCCGCGACGAGCATTCACTAACTGATCAGTAGATACTACGAGAATGTCGGGACGGTAGCTGTTGACCATGGGTGTGAAGCTGGTCTTGACTTGTACACCTTGACGTTGCTGGCCGCTGTGTCGCCATTGTAAATCAACGCCATTACGCCGGCCGCTGTGATTGCCGTGATCTTGGGCGCGAGTGGCGGGTAAAATATAGTCACTTTCTGGCCAATAGCCATTGGCAATTCCCCACCATAGCACACCAGCTACGGCAATTTCGCTCACTTGACCCCGAATTTTCGGTGTTTGTTGCTTGCGCAGTCGTGACTCGGCGATAAAACCACCGAGATCACTCATGTTGGCGGTTACTTCTTCGGCTACGCTTCGATCATGTTTTTGGTGCGTGGCAACAACGGCTAGGCTTGGTAGGCAAGCCAAGGTCAGTGAACTGTGCAGGGCGTGATGGGCTAAGTAGTCCCACTCTTCCCAGGGTTTGATCAGCAGCTCCCCAGCATGTAATCGCAGATCGTGTAATTTTTCTAGGCGTTCAGGCACGGTTTGATGATCCGCAAAAGCGGCGTCTAACAGGTGATCACCAGCTACTTTAAAATCATAGGTGAGCGACATGATAGTACATTTATAGCATAAAACTTCAGTTTGTCACATCAGGGGTGACCAGAGAAGTGGTCAGGGCCTCAAAGGCTCGCCCTGGATTTTGTAGCCACCAAGTGGCGGCCGCGGCTGCTGTGCGTACTCGCCAAACCTCCAGATCATTTGCTAGCTTGGTGGTGCTCACCTGTCCGTTGCTGGCCATAATCATTTGATCAAGATGCTTCACGATGAGCGCGGCGGCATGTTTAGCGCTGAAAGCCTGCAAAGCTTCGACTAGCCGCACCAGGTCCATGTCAAAGGTTAGGGCCGGGATAAAATGTGCAGCACTGGCAATTTTTTGGATTTGGCCAAAACTGGCAACCAGCAAAGTATCTGGTCTGTCGAGCAGTTTGGTGGGATTGGCGACGAAGTAATCGAGGGCATCTTGGGTGATGGTGAGTTGACCATGGTACTTTTCGAGACATTGCTCAAGCACGATGGCGGTTTCCGAATTACGTCCTAAATCGCCAGCAAGCAATACGCCGTCGGCCCAGGCCGCGTGGGCAATGATTTCGGCTAAGGCGGTTTTGGCAAAGCTACCGCTGGGCGTGCTGGGCAATAACTCCCCGGCCTCAAAAACCTTGCCTACAAACGTTCGCAAGGAATCGGGCAGCAACATGCGTACGCTACCAATGCCAGCGGCTTCGGCGGCCGTAAAGGCTTCGGCCGGTGCCACGAATCCATGAGCGTTGCCGCCAATGATCAGCAACTTGCCGGCCTGGCTTTTTTGCTCGGGCCGGCTCCATAATAAATCAGGAAATAATGGTGTGTCGGCGGCTTGTTTTTGCCAATTACTCGCATCCATTGCTAAAGCTCGACTACTTCAGTGACGGTGAAGTCTACAATGCTGTCGTTGGCATCTAGGTTGAAGATGGCGCGCAGCTGCTTGCCAGCCAGAACAGCTGGCAGCCAGTGCTTATCGTCGGCCCACATTTTGTCGTACGGAACTGAGTCGACGTTAAACCAGTATGGTGCCATTTCTTCGCTCTCACTGGGCTCGCCTTCCCAGGCCGTGCACAGGTAAACATGCACTTCCATGTCGGCGTGCTGGCCCTCATGAAACTCGTGAAAAAGATTGATAGCTACTTTGTGATATTCGGTTGGGGTAACGGCAATTTCTTCTTGGCACTCTCGAACAAGTGCCTGCTCAATGGTCTCGCTGGCCTCAACTTTACCACCTACGCCGTTCCAGCGATTAGCGCCAAAACCACGTTTTTTCATGGCCAACAGCAATTCGTTCTCACGCTGCAGAAACAGTAAGGTGCAAACTTTGGCTTGCCCTGAATCACTCATGATCGAGCCCAATAAAGTGATCTAATAAGTCGCCAAAATGCGGTACAAATTGTTCGGGAGCGGCTTGCCACTCGCTGCGCAGTTGATCACGTGGCACAAGCCGTATACCTTGCACTTCACTGGGTG
>DASZUC010000032.1:0-16295 GCA_035547775.1 Saccharimonadales bacterium (SeqCode)
GGCGTAGCCATAATCAACTGGCCCGGCCTTAGCTTGGGCGCCATACTTACTCCTACAACTCGACGCAATAAAACTGGACGTTGCATGAAACCTCCTTTTGCAAGGATTACGCTTTCTTCGTCTCCCAGAAAATCTTGGCTAGTTCGTCAATTTGGTCGATTAACTTTTGGCCTTCTTGGGCTTCCAGGTGATGCTTACATTCGCTGGCCTGTTTGATAGCCTTCCAGAATTTGTCGTGCAAATCAGGATATTTTTCGAGGTGTTCGGGCTTGAAATAATCAGCCCAGAGGACCATCAGATGATGCTTCACCAGCTCAGCGCGCTCTTCTTTGATAATCACTGCACGCAGCTTGTTGTGCTCATCCAGGCCATCGTATTTGTCCATAATGGCTTTAACGCTTTTGGCCTCAATCTGAGCCTGGGCTGGATCGTACACACCGCACGGTAAATCACAATGGGCGTAGACAGGTTTGATAGAAAACAGTTTCATTCGGTCCCTCCATTTATCCTTATAGTATACTGCTACTCTGTACGGTGGCTGTGAGATTTCCGCCACTTGGCGATTTCGCCGTGATGGCCACTGAGGAGCACATCAGGAACTTGGTGGCCACGGAATTCTTCGGGACGAGTATACTGCGGAAACTCAATATTTTCATCATCAATCTGGAAGGATTCGATTTCGGCACTGGTCTCGCCGCCAAGCACACCAGGGAGTAAGCGCACCACGCTATCGATCAACACCATTGCTGGCAGTTCACCACCAGTCAGCACAAAGTTACCTATGCAGAAGCTTTCATCAACCCAATTGGTTACCCGTTCATCGTACCCTTCGTAGCGTGGACAGATTATAATAAGATCCTGGTTTGTAGCGGCCAGTCTTTTAGCGTCGGACTGTTTATAGAGTGTGCCCCGGGGCGTGGGCAGTAATACGCGCGCATCTGGGCTTGTGGCTTTGGCGGCTTCAATGGCTGCAACGAGTGTATCAACGCGCAACAACATGCCATCGCCACCGCCATACGGTGTATCATCAACCGCTTTACGAGAACCTAATCCAAACTCCCGGAGATTGATTAGTTGATACTCCACAGCACCTTGGTCTTGGGCCTTCCAAAGCATACTGGCATTGAGGTATGGTTCAAGCACTTCTGGGAAGAGAGTAATAATCTGGATTTTCATTTCTCTATTCTACCTTAAAACCTAAAAGAACCTCCGAAGAGGTTCCGGATGGACGGCTTGTCGTCTAAACGATTCGCCTACCAAAACGAGCCCCGAAGGGCTCGTTTTGTCACATAAAGCTCTCATCTTTTAGGTGAAGATGCTCGCAAGGAGCTTTTGATGTTTTGGTTTGAAAGATCAGTCTTTCGACTTGGGTTGATTATACGTGAGCTAGCTCACAGGTGCAAGGATCAAGGGCGCCGTAACAGGGTGTAGTCTGGGATGAAAAGCGGATACTGGAACGAGTCGTACTGATGGTACGGCGAGTGAAGCATGGAGCTTTTCGCCCGGAATACGCCTTGATACGGTGACCGCTAAATGTCTAAATCGTCGAGGTCTGCCAACTCAGCGCGGGTCTGAGCCAAGCGGTCGCTGGCTGCCTCTTCTTTAGGTGCCGGCTCTTCAGCGGGAGCTTCCGCAGCTGCAGCATCAAGCTTGTCGAGTGCAGCTACTTCTTCGTGGTCCTCAAGTTCATCGTTATACGGATGGAGCTGACTTTTTTCTGGACGATCGTCGTCTGATTTTTTGGCTTTAGACTTAGCTGGCTTATCTGGCTGATCAATGTCAACCGTCACATCATCGCTATCGCTGCTCGTGTGAGGTTTGGGTACCCCATTATCAACAATCTTCAGGTTGTAGCGGGCTTCGTTCTTGGTACCGAGAGCGCGCAGCAAAGTACGCAAACTTTGAGCGGTAGCACCGCGCTTACCAATCACTCGACCAAGATCTTCAGGGTCGACCGTTAGTTCGAGCAGAACGCCCTTTTCGTCAACACGACGCTCAATCTTAACCTCGTCCGGCTTCCCCACCAGGGACTTAACGACAAATTCTACAAATTGCTGGTCAATGGTACTCATGTTCAGCCTCCTCTTTAGCGGTTCTTCAGTCTTCGGCAAGTTAGCATCGGCGCTTTCTTACCTGCGTGCTTCTAGTATACCAAACGAGCGCCACCCTACCTGTAAGTTTTTACGCTTAGTGACTACTCAGCTGGCTTATCAGCAGCTTCGGGCTCAGGTGTTTCAGCGGGAGCTTCAGGAGCTGGTTCTTCACTGGCCTCTTCAGCTGGTGCTTCAGGTTCAGTAGGAGCTTCATCGGTGGCCGCTTCGGGAGCAGCTTCTTCAACAGGAGCTTCGGGTTCAGCTGGAGACCCCGCTTCAGCAGCGGGAGCTTCGGGTTCAGCTGGTGCTTCAGGTTCTTCGGGACGGGTGCTGCGACGCTTTTCAGGGTTGCGCACTGTGCGGTCGAGTTTGACGGGTTCAGCTACCCATTTTGGCAATGTAACACCTTCAGCCTTTAATAAAGCCGCGACACGAGGGCTCGGCTGAGCACCGTGTTCGAGGTAGAATTGAGCTTTTTCCTTGTTGAGGTTTACGGCCTTGCTGTGAGGGTCGTAATTCCCAAGGGCGGCTACGATTTTACCGCTGGTTGGGGTCCGGCGACTGTCTTGAACGACAACGCGGAACATGGCGTGGCCTTTGCGGCCGGTACGCTGCATGCGAATAACTAGCATTTAATCTCCTTTGTCTCTACGTTATTAAAGATTTATAAAGACAATCTGTAGTATTTTACAGATCATGGCCCCTGTTGTCAAACCCTAGCTATCTTGGATGGTTTTCCAGGCTGTGAGGTAATTGCGCACTTTGTCGAAATCGAGCCGAGTATTGCCTTCAGGACCACTACGTATGCGGCCTTCGGCGTCACAACTTAAATCATCAAACTCAGCCAAGAGCGGTCCAAAGTAATCATCAAGGTTGCTGGCTTCCAAGCCACCGGCCACCACCGCACCAATCGGTAGTTGTGCCTGATAGAGCTCGTCAACATAACGACGCAAACGGCCAGGATTCATCAGGCGACCGGCGCCTTCCGACGCATCAAATAAGACGTAGTCAACGGGCAGCGTGCCCAGGCGACGGACCACTTCATGAGGGCGATACCAGTCTAAGATGTCACTGTGAGCCTGGAGCACAACTGCCACATCGCGTTGTTGATGCTTGAGATCATGCAGAATGGGACGATAATCATTGTCCATCCACGGCAGTTTATTGAGCTGCAAACCTTGCAGATAACCTGATGAGCGCTCCATCACCCGTTCCAAGCCAACTTCCAGTTCATCATCTTCAAAAAAGCAGTGTACGAAACCTCGAGTGATGCCGGAATCGTCAGTAACGGCGGCGTCTTTTAGTTCGTCACCTACGGGGTGCCAAGCTCGTCCACGACTATTTTCAATTTCTTGTACCTGAGATTTACCGGTAGCCTGGACGCCAATCATCACAAAATGCTCGCTTGTTAGCATGCCAAGCTTCAGCGCCATATCTCCAATGGCCAACTGCTCTTCAAAGTGGCCGATGCCACTCACGCCCACATACGGCTCGGGTCGTTCCATATCATTCATTACTAGGTATTATGCGGAGTGGGACTGGATCAATGCAAGCACTAGGATTTTGTGTTCTGATAAAACTTCAGCGCTGCTTCAGCGGCTGCCTGCTGACCAGCCTGCTTGCTGGGACCCACGCCCTGACCACGCAGTTTGTTGTCGACATACACGCCGACGGTGAAGACTTTGTCGTGATCAGGCCCTTCTTCGGCCATCACTTTATACAGTGGTGTGGCGCCTTCATGACTTTGAGCTAATTCTTGCAGATGTGACTTGGGATCCATCCAGGAACCGGTAGCCAAAATGTCTTGCAAGGTACTGAGAATGTTGTCGGTAATAAAGATCTTGGCTGCGTCGTATCCCTGATCGAGATAGATCGCGCCAATGACCGCTTCGAAACTGTTGGCCAGAATTTGTGAACGTGCCCGTTCGCTACCCCGTTTTTCCCCCCGGCTGAGGCGCAATAATGGCTCAAAACCACATTTGGCGGCCGCAGCGCTGATAGATTCGGTGCGCACTAAGCTAGAACGCCAGTTGGTCAAAATGCCTTCCGGTTCACTGTAATTACCGTACAAATACTCGGTTACTACAAGCTCCAGCACGGCATCACCCAAAAACTCGAGACGCTCGTTGTGCTCTTTGACGCTTTTCTTGTGTTCGTTGAGATAGGAACGGTGCGTAAACGCGGTAACGAGCAGTTCAATATCGGCGAAATCCACATGGAGAACATCTTGAGCAAATTGCTGGTAAGGAGCGCTATCCATTTAGAGTTTGCCTTCGCGAATTTTCTTCAGACCTAACAGAATCAGCTTGCCAATATCATCGTAGGCAATTTTATCGACAGCCTCGAGCGCAGGCAGCCATTTGATATCAGTCAACCAGTCTTCGGGGTCAAGCTTATCGGTGTCACCCTGGCCTTCCACTAACCAAATATGCATGGTCATTAAAACGAGCGTGTGGGCTCGACGATAGCGAAAGTTCACTTTCCCCAACCATACATGGGCTTCCATGTCTTGCAGGCCGGTTTCCTCGCGAATTTCACGCTCGGCAGTAGCACCTGGCTCTTCGCCAGGCTCGACATGGCCCTTAGGAATGGTCCAGCGACCTTTGGCATCCTGAATTAACAGAATTTCAATTTTTCCCTTGGCATTGCGACGAAAAACGACGCCCCCAGACGTGGTTTCACGCACAACTTCAGCAATGACGGGTCGACGTTTGACGAGTTTGCGAAAACCTTGGATGGGCTTGGGTCGTTGCATCATACTATTTGCTATTTCTTCGTAGTTTTCTTGGCCGTGGTGGCCGTTTTAGCTGGCGCTTTGGCTTTGGTGGCCTTTGGCTTAGTGGCTGGCTTCTCACCTTCGCGCTGGCGCAGTAAGGTGCCTAACACGCCATTAATAAACTTTGATGAGTTCTCGCCGCCAAAAGCTTTGGCCAATTCCACTGCTTCATTAATCACTACCTTGGGTGGCACATCAGCTTCGTGCTCAAGCTCATACAAACCAATGCGCAAAATGAGGCGATCCATACGAGCAATTTGATCGATTGGCCATTCGGGCGCTACGGGTTGTAACTCGGCATCGAGTCGCTCGGTCTCGCGATTTACACCTACGACCAGTTGCTCAATAAAGGCGACATCTTCCACCATCTCGCGGTAGCGATCAATGTTGCGATGCAGGACTTCATTAACATCAAAGGCTTCGTCTTGCGCTTCCTGACGTAGCTCCTGCTCGTAAAGCGTTTGCAGGGCGATGATGCGACCGAGGTGACGATTCGATGCCATATTGTTAAACCTTCTTCGTAGAACTGTCGCTTTTTAGGCGACTTTGGATGATTCCCGCTTGGTAGTGCGGACTTTCACCGGTGACTTGGCGTTGACTTTACGTGCCAACTTGAGCACCAAGTGACTGCGGCGGGTGCCGGTCTTGCGTGGACTCGTTCGTTTTTTGGGCTTGCCCATGGATGTAGGGCTCCTTCTTTAAACTAATAACCTTGGCTTAATTTTACCTGATTGAAGACGATTTCTCAAGGGTGACTAGATTACAAAATTGATCAGCTTACCAGGCACATAAATGGTCTTTTTGATGGTTTGACCCTCTAAGTGGACGGTGACCTTGTCGTGAGCTTGGGCAGTGGCGGCGACGGTGGCCTCATCGGCATCGGCCTCTACCTGAATATCACCTCGTAATTTACCGTTGACCTGTACTACGACCGTGATAGTGTCTTGCGCAAGATATTTCTCGTCAAATTTCGGCCACGTGTCCTTGTGGACAGTAGTGCTATGGTCAAGTTGATGCCACAATTCTTCGGCAGCATGCGGCGCAAACGGGGCCATGCAAGCCACTACATCAGCCAAAGCTTGATGCCAGACATCGTGCTGCCCAAATCCAACTGCCTTCACTTTATACAGATCGTTCGTTACTTCCATGAGAGCAGCAATGGCAGTGTTGTAGCGATTTGCCTCAATATCTTCAGTAGTCTTTTTAATCATACGGTGCACAGCACGATAAATAGCGGCTTGCTGCTCGGCACTTAAGTCAATTGATTGTGATTCGTTGTACTCCTGGACCAAATTCCAAACGCGGGAAATAAACCGATAAGTTGCCGGCACACCCTGTGGATCCCAGCGGGCGCCAAGCTCCAACGGGGCGGCAAACATCAAGAAAGTACGCAGCGCATCAGCACCATAGCCTTGATTGATGATATCCAGCGGGTCGACACCATTGCCTTTGGATTTGCTAAAAGCACTGCCATCGCTGGCCGTTACCTTGCCGTTGAACAGGAATTGTTTGAACGGTTCGGGGTTGTCGAGTAAGCCGATTTTGGTGAAGAAGCGCGTGACAAAACGAGCGTAGAGCATGTGGGCAGTGGCGTGATCAGCACCGTTATAGAAATCAATCGGCATCCATTTATTGGCGAGGTCGCTCGAGAAAGCTGCTTGCTGGTTGTACGGGTCAAAATAGCGCAAGAAATACCAGCTCGAACAGATGTATGTGTCGAGCGTATCGGTTTCGCGTTCAGCTTTACCGCCACATTTCGGGCACTCAACTTCTAGCCAGTCTGTAGCTCGAGCTAGGGCTGAACGGCCATCCCCAGATGGTTGGAAATCATCAAGTTCTGGTAAAGTCACCGGCAATTGGGCTTCGGGCACCAAAACCGCCCCATCTTTCGGACAGTTAATAATCGGGATGGGGGCGCCCCAATAGCGTTGACGACTGACGCTCCAGTCGTTCATACGATAGTTCACTTTTTCGGTAGCTTGACCAGATTTTTCCAAATCTTTGACGATTTTTTCGCGAGCTTCAGCGCTGGGTAGCCCATCGTACTTGCCTGAGTTGGCCATCAGACCCTCGCCGTGATAGACCTGATCAAACACAAAGCGATCCAGGGCTCGTAGGTGCTGCTCATCGTGAATTTCACGAGCGGCTACACCAGGCTTGACCCACTCAACCGTAAAATTGCCCTTTTCGGTCGCCTCGTGAGCAGTTGGCACTTGGGTATCAGATTTGAGTTTGTAATGCACCAGTGAGGTCACAGCACGCACCGGCAGCTTTTTGGAAAAGGCATAATACTCGTGAAACACTGTTTCGTCAGCCACTTCTACCAACTCGATATCCGTGTAGCCAGTCTCTTCGGCAATCTCGCGCTTGGCAGTCTCGGCCGGTTCTTCACCTTCTTCAATACCGCCGCCCACTAACAAACGACCACCTAATTCAGGCTTCCAGTTAATGGTTAGGATTTCGCCAGCATCGTTTTGGACAACACAGACAATCTTGGCTTTGGTGACCGGATTCTCCTGCTCTTCGCCAGTAACCGGATCAACCACCCGGATAACTGGCAAGTCAAACTTACGAGCGAAAGCATAATCGCGCTCATCGTGCCCAGGCACGGCCATGATGGCACCAGTGCCATAGCCACCCAGGACATAATCAGCAACCCAAATAGGGATTTTAGCGCCATTAGCCGGATTAATTGCGTAAGCACCAGTAAAGACACCGGTTTTCTCTTTGCTAGCCTGGCGCTCAACTTCAGACTTTTTGGCCGCTTCCGCCACATAGTGATCAACAGCCGACTTCTGTGCGGAAGTCGTGATTTGAGCCAAGGCTTCATGTTCTGGTGCCAACACCATAAAGGTCACGCCGAACAAGGTGTCTGGACGCGTGGTGAAGACCGTCAGTGATTCTTGGTGACTATCAATGGCAAAGGTAATTTCTGCACCGGTGCTCTTACCGATCCAGTTCTTCTGGGCCAGCTTGACACTTTCCGTCCAATCAAGCTCATCAATCGCCTCTAAAAGTTCATCGGCGTACTCGGTAATTTTGAAAAACCACTGCTTGATCTCTTTCTTTTGTACCAGCGGATCATCCGGACCATCATGGCGCCAACACTTGCCATCAATCACCTGCTCATTGGCGAGCACCGTATTATCAATTTCGCAATACCACTGCAAACGACTGTCTTGATACGCCAAACCATGCTCGTACATTTGGGCAAAGATCCACTGCGTCCACTTGTAATACTCGGGGAGATGAGTGGCGATTTCTTTCTCCCAGTCATTACTCCAGCCCATGGCTTTGTATTGTTTGTGGTAGCCCGGAATGATGGTAGCCATCGATTCCTGCGGACTCACACCGGCTTTAATGGCATAGTTTTCGGCCGGCAAACCAAAGGCATCCCAACCCACTGGGTGATAGCTTTCAAACCCTTGCTGACGCTTAAAGCGTGCCTTTACATCGGAGATAGTGTAGTTCATGGCATGACCAATATGAATACCCGCCCCACTGGGGTAATTGAACATGCTCATGGCGATATATTTGGGCTTGTCTGAATTCAGATCAGCTGTATAAGTGCCTGTCTCATCCCAAATTTTTTGCCACTTAGCTTCGATCTCTTTCGGATTGTAGCGCTGCATAACAGGAGTTATTGTAGCAAATCTTCTCTGTTAAAGCGAAAGCGTATAATAGGAAGTCGATGAAAATTCTTGTTCTATGCGGCGGCACCAGCGAGGAGCGAGATGTCTCTTTGCGTTCTGGCGCTGGAGTCGCAGCCGCTCTCAACGAAGCTGATCATGAGGTCGGCATCGCCGATCCCGCCGACCATCTTGATGACGACTTTCTACGAAGTTACGACGTTATTTTCCCAGCCCTCCATGGCCCAGGTGGTGAAGATGGTAGCCTCCAGGCTCGTTTGGAAAATTTAGACATTCCTTTCGTGGGTAGCGACAGCCAAGCCTCGGCCCTGTGTTTCGATAAATGGCACTACCGTCAGGTCATGAGCAAAGGTGGTATCGCCATGCCGCGCGGCGATACACTACAGCATCACGAACATAGCGAGCATGAGCTAGCCCAGGATTTGCATGTACTCAAACCCATTACTGGCGGCTCCAGCATTGATACCTTCATCGTTCGTGATCTGGGCACCATTCCTTACCAAGCAATTGCCCAGACATTTGAGCGTCACCCTAAAATGCTGATTGAGGAGCTGATTGACGGCACCGAACTGACAGTCGGTATTTTAGACAAAAAGCCACTGCCTGTTATTGAAATTATCCCACCTGTGGGTGGCAATTTTGATTATGTCAACAAGTACAACGGCCGCACCAAAGAGATTGTCGCGCCTGAGCATGTCAGCGCCGAGACGCAGGCAGCCGCTCAGCAGCTAGCCTGGCAAGCTCACCAATTAACAGGCTGTCGGGATTTTTCACGCACCGACATTATGTGTGATCGCGATGGACGCTTACTGTTGCTGGAAACCAACACACTGCCAGGCATGACCGATCAAAGTCTGTTCCCGAAAGCCGCAGCAGCAGCCGGCATTACAATGTCGGAACTGGTGGATCAATTAGTGCGATTGGCTGCAGCCCGTCAGGGCGCGTAGCGGCCGTAGTAAGTACCGCGACTTTGAGCATGTAAATACAGCAGCTGACTGACCGTTACAAAATGAAACCCGCGTGCCGACAGATCTTTGATAATGTGCGGCACAGCGTGGGCCGTCACAGCATAAATGTCGTGCATGTCGACAATTCCTCCAGCGCGAGCTGATCCTTCAACGGCCGCAATCACTGCTCGGGCGCTCGTGGCCTTCCAGTCTTCTGGATCTTCATTCCACAATAAGATTGTCAGCGGTACGTTTTGCAACACCCGGTGATTGACTGCACCGTAGGGTGGTCGAAACATGGTTGGTGCCGGCACGCCCGTACGAACAATAGCCTGCTGTGTGAGAGCAATTTGATGCTGGATTTGCTGAGCGCTGAGGTCGGTAAAATCCGGATGAGACCAGCTGTGATTTTCAATTTCATCACCATCGGTGTGCATGCGTCGCAGCAGTGGTCCGTTACCTTTGACACGGCTGCCAACCATAAAGAAAGTAGCTTTTACATGGGCGCGCTCTAGTTCGTGCACAATTCGTGGCGTAGTGAGTGGGTTAGGACCGTCATCAAATGTGAGTGCCAAACACTTAACGGCTACACAATCAACCGACTCCTGCGCCGGGGCTGGTGGTATGTGCGACAAAGTACTCGTACCGGCCTGATGAGTACGGGCTGGCTGGATAAAGCTGGCGATCCGCGACCAGTTCACTATGATAACGGTCAATAGCAAAGCCACTGTCAGCTCAATTACGGCAATGACATTTTGCGGTCGAGTCTTCAAGTTAGCCCAAAGCGGCCAATTAATCCGATACCTAGACATGTTTGCCTATTATCGCATCTTTTTCGCCGCTAGGCACAAGCGTTTTGACTAGACCGACAGACCGCTGCGACGTTTTTGTGCCAACCAAGTTGATGACTGGCGCACCAACCGTTGAGCATCTTGGGAATTGGCCAATAGCTTTTTAACTGCTTCTTCGGCAAAGACATCATTTTGAGAACCCTTAGCCAGCACCACTGCATCAGTTTTCAATAATCCGGCCACGTAGTCACCGGCGAGTAGCGCATCGTCGAAACGCTGTACTTGGCAACCTTGCTCCTCGGCGGCTGCAGCAAGGTACTCACCTGCTTCGCGGCCAATGGTTACCACTAGCTCGAGCTTTTTAGGGTCACAGTAAGCGCCAACTTCACGATGTGCCGTTTGGCTATACTCACCCAACTCATTCATGCTACCTAAAATGGCAATGCGCTGTTTGGTTTGGGCAGTATAGAGTACATCGAGCGCTGCTTTGGCTGCTAGCGGACTAGAGTTGTAGGTGTCGTCAATAATCATCGAGTCGTGTTGGCCGGCCAGAATTTGCATGCGACCCGGTGCTGGCTTGATGGCGGCGAGACCTTTGACAATGTCGGCCTCAGCAAAGCCCAGCTCATGGGCCACCGCAGCGGCGGCCAGGTTAATCTTAGCCCCTTGTTGGCCCAGCGTTTGCAGCGTTACCGGCACGCCCTTGCCATTATCTAGGTGCAAGGTAGCTTGAGGATTTTTTAAATCATGAGGCTGCCAGTCGCTCAAATAATAATCGGCTTGCCTGTCAAGACCATAGCTATGGTAGGTTTTATCGGTTAAGTATTCGGCAGCCACATCATCATGATTCACCAACATCACCTGGCTGTAATCGAAGACTTTTGTTTCTTCCGCCGCCACCGCATCGAGTGTCTTAAAGAAGGCCATGTGCTCGGGCGCCACAGCAGTCAACACGGTCAAATCCGGCTGCAAGTAGGCAAAGGCGTGCATTTGCCCGGGACCGTCTGGACCCAACTCCACGACAACAAATTGATAAGGATAGGACTGTTTGATGGCTCGCTGGTTGGACCAGAGAATTTTTAGCCAAGCCGGTATATTAAAAATACTCGGTTCGGGCTGACCAAAGAAAATCAATGGCACTGTGAGACGATCGTTGTAGTTGCCATCTTGAAAGCGTACCGCTGCTTGCGTACCCAAAAGTTCAGCAATAGCCAATTTGGTTGAGGTTTTACCCACGCTACCCGCGACCGCAATCAGCTTGAAATCATGTCGAGCGCGTAAAGCCCGAACTTGTCGCTCGAGCAATCGGCACAACAGATCCTTGCCAAGCTTTTTAATCATAGCCAACCTGGGCGTATTATCACCTTATCAGTATAGCAAGCTAGGAGTTAATCGAGGTTTTCTACTTTGAAGTGACTGCCGTCCGACAAAGTGGCAATCAAAGTATAGTCCGTACAGGCAGTGACGTCCTGTTCACAGCTGCCACCGCTGGCAGTAGTTGGGTGGTAGGCGTAAACATTCTTAGCTGGACTAGAGGCCAATTGCTGACTGCTACCTGCAGGGTCTTTGAGTGCGCTTGCATCCAAGCTGGGCATATTTTTCGCCCGCCAGCTGGCGCTATTCACATCAGCCAGTGATGGATAGTAACCATTTTCGGCAAAATACGCTTCCAACTGGGTTTGCAAAGAACGTATATCTGTTTGGCGAGTAGCATCATTCGCCCTATCGGCAATATTATTGGAGGTGGCCGCACTGCTCGCTGCACCAAATCCTTCCAAGAGACCACCAAGGCCGAACTCATCCAACACTTGGGTGATGGTCATAGCTTTGGTTGGCTTAGCCACCTGCACCACATCGTTGCTAGGCTGATAGGTAGCATTCAGCTTGAAAGTTCCACCGTCCGAGCCAGTTTCATGGGCAGTGGCAGCAAGCGTTATATGGTCGTTGTCGGTATTAACTGCTACCGTTAGAGAACCTGTAAAACCATTGCCGGAACCGTCGTCGCCTTTGCCACTAATGAAGAATGGCAAGGTGTCGCCACCAGTGTAATTGAGGCCAATATCGACGTAGTTTTCAGCTGCATTACCTGGTTCAGCAATCCGAGCCTTGTACAGCAAGCGCGTATTCATGTCTGCCCAGATATCAACGGTATCCGTGCTTTTAATTTGGCTCGCGCTCGCTTCCATCTGCGAAAAGATGCCGTCGTAAACATTCAAGATATTCTGTTTTTTCAGCCAGTCACCCAATTTACTACTATCCAAAGCAGTCTGCTGTGCCGCAATGTAGTTCTTAATGTGATCTGGTACAAAGCCAACTTTGTAGCGGAAAGTTTTGTGCCCATCAACTGTTTCGGCACCATAAGTCTTTAGAACTTTCATGAGCCGCTTGTCACTGTTAGTGCTCCACAGATACTGGTCATTGACCGTACCAGCGGCTTTGAGCTCGTCAATAATGTCGGCTTTGGTGAGGGGGGTGGCGTTGCCTGGCGTAATGCCCACTTCTTTATAGAGATTGTCAAAAAACGTGTGATCTACGACAATCCACTGATTATCAAGTTTATCGAGAACTGTATTAATGCTTGGGCTACCGAGCATGTCACCAATGCCTTTCAGGCCGCCAGCTTTAAGGTATAGGTCAGGAGAGGTAGAATTGCTGCCGATAAAGGTGCGCCCCTCGAGATTTACGCGCGTTCCCCCCGCACCGACATTTAATGTGAAATCACCCGTCTTACCATCTGATTGCGACTTAAAGGAGCCGTCGGATGAAAAAGCGTCACTTTTGAAAGAGTAATTACCTTGCGCCACTACACCCTTGTAATGCACTTGGTTCTGGTCACTCAATTGATCTACTAAGCTGTTGTAGGCTTTGTTCATATCGCCCAACGACTGCTTCCAGAGGTATGAAGAGTTGTGGTAATAGGCAAAATAATAGCCGGCGTAACCAACGCCACCCAGCAAAACAACTGCAATAGCCGTTATGATGCCGGTTTTACGAGTAAAGTGTAACCGACGTCGAGACTTAGGTGTTGGCGAAGTGACTGCGCCACCGCTTACTGTTGAGGTAGCTGGAGCTACTGAGTCAGTACCACCACTTACCACAACTACCGGAGTAGCAGCCGGGGTTGGATCGACAGTCGGAGTAACTGTTACTGGAACTGCTTGGGTGGCATCTGCTGGACTGGCTGGAGTTTCATTTTGATTTGGTTCCATAGAGACTTTCCTCTTGTAATTATGCTTATGGTCTTGATTATACCGAACACTCGGCTTTTGCCAAGCAGATTCGACTGAAGATTAGCTTAAGAAGTTTAGTCTCGATCGACGAGGTGGGACGATTATACAACTGCACTACTTAGATTCTAATCTTGCATGCGAGAGGCTTGAGTATTCCAGCAGGTTGGTCTGTCGCCGGGACTGCTCCCAGCAGTCCCGTTCAAGTCCTATACATGGCCACCAACTAAAAACTCCCCGAAGGGAGTCTTTAGTTGGTGGGCGAGGTGGGACTTGAACCCACAAGACTTATTCAGTCAGCGGATTTTAAGTCCGCCGCGTATACCAATTCCGCCACTCGCCCACGTCCTCCCGTACGGCCTTATCTCGTTTTAGCTGACGCTAAAAACTTCGATTTTGCCCTACGGTCGTCCTGTCAATTTCACAAACAGCTGAAGCTTGGTTTGTGAAATTGTCATGAATCGCTAATCTACGCTCTATGAAGGTGCTATGGAGATTACTTTTTACCTTCGGCCATACGAGCACCGACGTTGATCACCAGTGCCGCCAAAGCAATGACTGCCAGACTACCCAAGGATCGGCCAACCACATCGCCGCTATCATCGAACAGACCCCAGATAGCCAAAATACCGACAGTAGCAAACAAAATAGCGCTACCGATTAAAATCCAAGCCGTCACCCGTTCAACCTTAGCGAAGGTCGTCAGATCTTGCACTGGAGCTGGTGTTTTTTGATCGTTGGTTTCTTCTGCCATAACAGCATGTCCTATTTACGTTATAGCTGCATACTACCACTTCTCTATCGTGCGAGCCAGGCCATCTTCGCAATACGAACCGAAGCCGAGACAACATGCCGTGAGGTTGCAGCAAATTGCGACGTGGAGGCACCTACGGGATTTGCACCCGTGTACGCGGTTTTGCAGACCGCTGCGTAGCTACTCCGCCAAGGCGCCGTACCAGAGAATTATAGCAAATCGCTATAAGAAATTACATTGCTTTATATACATATTTATTATATAGTACGCTAGTCATAGCGCCCACGTATCTAGGAAAGGATTGGCACTATGAAGCTCCCTCCCAAACTACTCGGCTCGGTTGGCTTGGCATTTGGCCTCGCGCTTACAGCGTGCGCCTCCGGCAACAGCACACCTGTCGCCGCCAGCCCGACCCCGATCGTTACCGTCAGCAGCACGTCCGCGGCGCCCACTCCCAGTGAGCAGCCGGGCCAGCTGTTGAAGCACGGTTCTCGCGTCGCCGCGGTACGTACTTTGCAACGTCTGCTGTATCAGCAGGCCGCACAGGCTTACTACAAGCCAACCGCATGCAACTTCGATACGGATTTCGGTCCGCTCACCAAGCGCGCGCTTCAGACCTGGCAACATGCCAAGGGCCATAAGCCCAGCGGCCGCATCCGGGTCAATAGCGCACAGTGGCGCCAACTGCAGGAGACTGCCACAGCTGATCGTCTGGCCTATGGCCTCGACGCCAAGTCTGTAGCAGCCGCCAAGCATGACAGCACCCACTGGGCGATCGATGCCAGCCAGGCACCGGCCTGTGTTCGTGTCTTGCACTACCTGCCAGCACAGAACACCGTGAAGACTGTCTTTTCGAGCCAAGCGGCGTATGCCGGTTGGGCTTACAACACCGAAGGTCAGTTGGAGCACTACCACACGCCGAATGGCGTCTTCCATCTGGAATACAAAGATCCGGCTGGGATCAACGCCTATTCGTCAACGTACGACCACGCGCCAATGCCCTGGGCCTCGTGCTTCATCGGTAGTTCGGTCTGCTTCCACCAAGATGGACTGTTCCCCAGCCACGGCTGTGTGCACATTCCCTCGATGGCGGATGCCAGTCTGATCTACCACCGGGTACCACTTGGTACGATCGTGCGGGTACACGCCTAGCCAAGAGTTCTTTCGGGAGGTTGAGCATTGCATGCCCGCCGGAGATTGATCACATCCAGTGATTATTTCTCCCGGCGGGCTTTTTCTATTCCTCGGGAATAATAGGAACCACACTGGCAGCAGCCTCGGGTGGTGGGGTGATTTCTTCTAAAACGCGGGCTTTATGCGGGTTAAATAAGTCGTGGAAGTGCCAACCGCTGGGTTTGGTCTTCACAGCCCGCCAAATCGGATCGAGTAAGTTTGGTGGCAAATCAATTTGACCCTGGTGGGCTTGTAAGGTTAGCTCGCCTAAGCCTTTTTCAATTTCTCCGTCACGCTGACGCCGCGCCTCAGCGTCTTCCGCCAGGCGATGTTTAACGTGCTCAGGTGGCGATAGCACACCTAGTGCAGCATTGGCGATTCGCTCTAACCGCAACTGCCGTAATGCTGACCAACTCAGCGACCGCGTTACTTCCAGTGGTTTCAGCTCCATATGAACACCCCCTAACTGCACCAGCATAGCGAGCCAGCTTCGTCTCAGCTGTCGCAAATTTCACTCTTCGCTAAACTGCGAGTTGCTGATGAGCATACAGCTCAATCGTGGTCCGAGCATTGGGTTCGATATCGAGCCACTGGAGCGCCTCGCTGGGCAACGCCCAAATATAATCTTGAGCCTCGTCGTTGAGTGTCACACGGCGACTTTTCACGCTCACAATATTGTCGACAAAAATATGTTGCACCCCGGGCTGGTAGTAGCCAGAATCTTTCAACTCATCAAACGTGCAAATATGACTACCCACTTCGCCATTTAGCCTGGTTTCTTCTCTGACTTCGCGTAGCAGCGCATCGTGCAGGCGCTCATTGCGACGAACCTTTCCTCCTACGATCGAGTAGCGATGGCCCCATTTGTGGGTTTTGACCAGCAA